>CAXGVP010000375.1:0-4577 GCA_964013055.1 uncultured Albimonas sp. | reverse complement strand
CACCCAGCCGTTCTCCCACGCCGAATCGGTGATGTATTTCTCGACGGCGCCGATGGTGACCGCCTCAAAGCCTTTCTCGATGACGCAGTTGCCCTCGCACAGGCGGTCCTGGGGGCAGATGCGGCCGCAGATCTCGGGGAAGGTGTTGGTCGCCTGGGAGACCTGGTAGGCCTCCTCCAGACGGTCTTCGGCGACCAGCTTCAGCCAGTCGGGGATGTTGTTGTGCAGCGGGCAGTGCTGCTGGCAATAGGGCACGCCGCACTGCGAGCAGCGCGAGGCCTGCTCCTCGGCCTTGGCGGCGGCGAATTCGCGATAGATCTCGCCGAAGTCGTCGCGGCGCGCATCGGCCGCGCGCTTCTCGGGCATGCCCCGGGGAACGTCGACGAACTTGAGCATCTTCTGAGCCACCTGGCGGTCTCCCTCGGGCGAGCATGGCTGGGGCCCCGGACTCGCGTCCGGCGTCTTCGCAATTCCCTAACCGATCCTTTCGGGGAATAAAAGACAGCAATACTGACCTAACATCAGGTCCCGATCCCGGCGCAGGCGCCTGTCGCGGCGTCTCCTGCCCAATCGGCAGGCAAAACAAGGTCAGTCATGCTTACCCAATTACGCCGCATTCCCAGCCGCAGCGACCCGCGGTAACCCTGACCCTCTCTCCCGTCCCCCTCCCAGGACAAACCCATGCCCTTGATGAACCTCGTGATTCTGGCCCTGATCCAGGGCATCACCGAGTTCCTTCCGATCTCCTCCTCGGGTCACCTGGCGCTGTTCCCGGCGCTGACCGGCGAGGTGGACCAGGGCCTCTCGATCGACGTGGCGGTTCACGTGGGCACTTTGGTCGCGGTCGTGATCTTCTTCTGGAAGGACGTGCGGGCCGCGGTGGTCGGCGGGCTGCAGGTCCTGACCGGGAAAGTCTCCAGCTACGAGGCCGGGCTGGCCCTGCGGTTGGTGGTCGCAACCGTCCCCGTGGTCATCGCAGGCCTCGCCCTGTCGCTGGCGGGCGAGACCGCGATCCTGCGCGACGTCGAGGTCATCGCCTGGGCGACCATCGTCTTCGGCGTGGTCCTCTACGTCGCCGACCGCTGGGGCCCGCTGGTCCGCGAGGCCGAGGACTGGTCGTGGCGCGACGCGATCGTCATGGGCCTCGCCCAGGCGGTGGCGCTGATCCCCGGCGCCTCGCGCTCGGGCATCACCATCACCGCGGCGCGGGGCCTGGGCTACAAGCGCACGGACGCGGCGCGGATCTCGATGCTGATGTCGGTGCCCACCATCCTCGCCGCCGGCGTGCTGACCACCAAGGACCTGCTCGACAGCGGCGACGCCACCCTGGGGACCGAGGCGGTGATCGCCGCGGTCCTGTCCTGCGTCGCGGCCCTGCTGGCGCTGGCCCTGATGATGCGCATGCTGCGCAGCTGGAGCCTGACGCCCTTCGTGATCTACCGCATGGCCCTGGGCCTCGCCCTGCTGGTCTGGCTCTACGCCTGATCCTGCGCGCGGCCCCCGTCGATCTTCCCCCGTCGACCGTCGGGCCGCGGGGGGGGGCGTCCGCGGGATCGCCCCTTGCTGCAAAGGACGCGCTCTTGCCCCCTGAAGTCCTCGAGATACCGCCCGGGAACGAGATGTTCGACGGCTACCGTGCCGCCTTCGAAAAATACGGGTTCTCGCCCGCCGTGAAGTCCGGCGGCTTCCTCTTCATCTCGGGCCAGGTCGGCGTGCGGCCGGACGGCCGCGCCCCCGACAGCGTCGCCGAGCAGACCGAGTGGGCGCTCCGGCGCGTCGAGGAGCTGCTGCGCATCGCCGGGCTCGAGCTGTCGGACCTCGTCGACGTCACCAGCTACCACGTCGACATCGAAACCACCCTGCCCGAGTTCATCGAGGCGAAGGCCAGGCGGATCAAGGCCCCGTTCCCCGCCTGGTCGATCATCGGCACGTCGGGGCTGAGCCGCCCGGAGCTGAAGGTCGAGATCCGCGCCGTCGCCGCCCTGCGCGACTGACGCCCCCCAGGCCCGACGGGTCGCTGGCCCGGGGTCCGAAAGGCGCGACCTCCGGCGCGCCCGCCGCGGCGCGGGCCGGCCTCGCCGGGCGCAGGCATGAAAAAGGGGAGGGCCGCGGCCCTCCCCTTCCTCGTTTCGCGGGCCGGGCCGCGGCGGGCTCAGCCCGTCTGCCCGGGCTTTCTGCCCGGGCTTTCTGCTCGGGCTTTCTGCTCAGGCCTTCTGCTCAGGCCTTCTGGGGCTCGACGATCAGCTTGCCGGCGGCCTTGCGGTCGGCCAGACGCCGGATCGCGGCGGGGACCTCGTCGAGCGTGAAGCGATCGGAGACCCGCGGCTTCAGCTTGCCCTCGCGCAGCCAGGAGAACAGGACCTCCATGTCCTTGAGATACGCGTCGTACTCGTTCTTGACGTAGGCGCCGTAGAAGACGCCGACGATGGAGGCGTTCTTGAGCAGCGGCAGGTTCAGCGGGATCTTGGGGATGTGCCCGCCCGCGAAGCCGACCACCAGGAACTTGCCGCGCCAGCCGATCGAGCGGAAGGCGGGCTCCGCTAGGTCGCCGCCGACGGGGTCGTAGATCACGTCGGGACCCTTGGGGCAGACGCGCTTGAGCGCCTCGCGCAGGTCCTCCTCGACGTAGTTGATCACCTCGTCGGCGCCGTGCTCCTTGCAGATCGCGAGCTTCTCGGCCGAGGAGGCCGCCGCGATCACATGGGCGCCGACGGCCTTGGCGATCTCGACCGCCGCGAGGCCCACGCCGCCGGCGGCGCCGAGCACCAGCACGGTCTGGCCGGCCTTCAGCTCGCCCCGGTCCAGCAGCGCGTGGTAGGAGGTGCCGTAGACCATCGGGAAGCCTGCGGCGACGGCGTAGTCGACGCCCTCGGGCAGGGGATCGAGGCGGCCCTCCTCGGCGAGCGCCTCCTCGGCGAAGGCGCCCCAGGGGGTCATGCCCATCACCTTGTCGCCGACCTTGAAGCGGGTCACGCCCTCGCCCACCGCGGTCACCACGCCGGCGAGGTCGGAGCCGGGCGAGAACGGCAGCTCGGGTTTGAACTGGTACTTGTTCTGGATGATCAGCACGTCGGGAAAGTTGACGGAGCTGGCGTGGATCGCCACCCGGACCTGGCCCTTGCCGGGCTCGGGCAGGGGGATGTCCTCGATCACCAGCGACTCGGGCGGTCCCCATTCCTTGCAGAGCACGGCGCGCATTCGGTTCCTCCCCTTGAGGGTTCGTTTCGATTCCCTGCCGGTCGGCAGGTTCCATGGCGACTGTTTCGCCCAGAGACGGCGGCGAGGCAACGCCCGCGGTCTCGAGGGGGCGGGACAGGCCCGAAAGGATGCCTTATCATGCGACCAGCGAAACACGAAACGATCCGGGCCCGGGCAGGTCCGGCGAAGGGGAGAGACGCATGACCCAGACGGTCCCCGTGCGCGCCGCCGCCACCATCATGCTCCTGCGCGAGACGCCCTCGCTGGAGGTCCTGATGGTTCGGCGCAACTACCAGATCGACTTCTTCTCGGGCGCGATGGTGTTCCCAGGCGGCAAGGTGGCCGAGGACGACTTCTCCGAGGAGTGGGCGGAGGTGGCCGAGAACTGGCATGACGCGCCGGAGGAGGAGCGGGCCCCGCGGATCGCCGCCCTGCGCGAGACCTTCGAGGAGACCGGCCTCGTGCTGGGCCGCGACGGGGTGGCGGGCACGGCCGAGGAGCGGCATGCGGTGGAGCACGGGGAGATCCGGTTCATCGACTATGTGCGCGAGCGGGGCGTGACCCCGGACCTGGGCGCGCTGACCCGGTTCGCGCGCTGGGTGACGCCGGCGCATGTGCCCAAGCGCTTCGACACCTGGTTCTACGTGGCCCGCGCGCCGGAGGGGCAGGACGCGGTTCACGACGGGCGCGAGACGGTGGAGACGGAGTGGATCGCGCCGGCGGAGGCGCTGAAGCTCTACGAGGCGCGCGAGCGGGCGATCGTGTTCCCGACCCGGATGAACCTGCGCCTGCTGGCCGAGTCCGCGGATTTCGAGGCGACGACCCGCGCGGCCCTGGGGCGTTCGGCGCGCACGGTGCACCCGATCGTGGACCTCGCCTCGACGCCGAAGATGATCCGGCTGGACCCGCTGGACGGCTACGGCCCGGTCGAGGAGAGCCTCGAGATCGGCTGAGCCGGGCCCGGGGGGCGGACGGCCCGGCGCGTCCGCTGCGCGGCCGCGACCGACCCGCCCGGCCCCCCCTTTCGAGCCCCCCGACGTCGGGGGCTGGACGGCCCGGCGCGTCCGCTGCGCGGCCGCGACCGACCCGCCCGAGCCCCCCCTTTTCGAGCCCCCCGGAGGTCGGGGGCTGGTGGGCCCCTGCGCGGGCGGGGTCAGAGGCGCTTGAGGAACACGTGGAGGTTGGCGTCCATCGCGGGCGGCAGGACGGCCTGCAGCGCCTGCATCGTCCGCCAGGCGAGGGCGGAGCGGCCGGCGTAGGCGGGCTCGGAGTTCCAGCCGTGCACATGGTGGGACCAGGCCTGCGCGGGGAAGGCGCGGGCCAGCGCGCTGCGGGTGTTCAGGCGGTAGCAGGTGGGGAACACGTCCTCCGCCCGCCGG
>CAXGVP010000374.1:0-4592 GCA_964013055.1 uncultured Albimonas sp. | reverse complement strand
GCTCGCGCCCCTGCCCCAGACCTACCGGCTGGCGGCGGCCTGCGTGCGCCTGGAGGTCGAGGACGGCGTCGCGGTCCTGACGCTGGACGACCCGGCCCGGCTGAACGCCGCCTCCCGCGCGATGATGCGCTCGCTCGAGATCCGGCTGCGGGAGGTCGCGGCCCTGCCCGGCCTGCGGGTCGTGATCCTGACCGGCGCCGGGCGCGCCTTCTGCGCCGGCGGCGACCTGATCGAGTTCGCCGCCGCCCGCGACGCCGGCGGGACCGAGCTGATCGACACGCTCGCCGGCAACCAGCGCGTCATCACCATGATCGAGGCGCTGCCCGTCCCCGTCATCGGCGCCGCCAACGGCATCGCGGTGGCCGGGGGGCTCGAGATGCTGCTGTGCTGCGACATGGTCCTCGCGGCCGAGGGCGCGCGCTTCGCCGACGGCCATGCCCGCTACGGGATCGTGCCGGCGGGCGGGGCCTCGGTCCGGCTGGGGGAGAAGATCGGGCCCAACCGCGCGGCGCAACTGTTCTACACCGCTGGCCAGATCGACGCGGCCGCAGCCCTCGCCTGGGGGCTGGTCAACGAGGTCGCGGCGCCCGACGCGCTGCTGCCCCGCGCGCGCGAGATCGCCCGCGAGATCGCCGCGCGCAGCCCCGAGGTCCTGGCCCGCGTCAAGCGCCTGACCGCGCCCGGCGCCGGCGGGGCGGAGCCGGCCCGCGCCGCCCGCCTGCGCGCCGAGATCGAGGAATTCGCCGCCCATCTCGCCGGCCACGACCTGCGCGAGGGCCTGGCGGCCTTCGCCGAGAAACGCGCGCCCCGCTACGGCGCCGTCCCGGCCCCGGCGCCCCGCGCGCCCGCGGCCGAATGATCGACCAAGCAAGGGAGGAAACCACGATGTTCACCAGGACCCGGTTCACCAGGACCCGATGGCTCTGCGCCGCGGCGCTGAGCGCGCTGGGCGCCCACGCCGCCCAGGCCGAAACCCTCAGCTACGCCGGCGGCTGGCCGTCCAGCGCCGGCGCCAACGGCGCGCTGGAAAGCTACGCCAGGGCCGTGGAGGCCAACTCCGGCGGCGAGCTGAAGGTGAAGGTCTACCCGCTGAGCCTGCTGAACTTCGCCGAGGCGAACGCCGGCGTGAAGGACGGCATCGCCGACATGGCGACCATCCTGACCCCCTATTTCGCCGCCGAGTTCCCGCGCCTGAACATGATGGCCGAAGCCAGCCCGATGATGGGGCTGGAGGACTTCGCCTCGCCGCGCTCCTTCATGGCCTTCGCCGGCGCGATGTCGGAGCTGATCCTCACCCGGTGCCCCGGCTGCCTCGAGGAGATCGCGGCCCAGAACCAGGTGTTCATGGGCGCCTCGGCCACCACCTCCTACATCCTGCAATGCGTCACGCCCGCGGGCTCGCTCGAGGATCTGGCCGGCCTGCGCATCCGCACCGCCGGCCCCTTCTGGTCGCGCTGGGTCGAGGCGATGGGCGCAACGCCCGTCACGATCTCGATCAACGAGACCTTCGAGGCGCTGAACCAGGGCGTGCTGGACTGCACCGCCTCGAACCCCACCGACATGACCGCCTTCCGCTTCATCGAGGCGGTCGACCACGTCGTCGACGGCGCGCCCGGCGGCCAGTTCCCGCTGCCCACCATGATCAACCGCGACCGCTGGCAGGGGCTCGACGCGCAGGCGAAAGCGGCGATCATGCAGGCCAACGCCCGGCTGATGGCCGAGATGGCCTGGGTCTACCACGAGGACGGCCTCGCCGCCTTCAGGGACGCCGCCGAGCGGGGCGTCGAGATCGCGGCGCCCGCCCCCGACCTCGCCGAGAAGAGCCAGGCCTTCATCGAGGCCGACCTGACCTCGGTCGCCGGCGCCTACCGGGAGAAATACGGGATCGAGGACAGCGAGGCGATGCTGGGCGACCTGCGCGAGCTGGTGGGCAAATGGACCGTCCTGATCGCCGAGGCCGAGACCGCGGACGCCCTGGCAACGGTCTACTGGGACGAGATCTATTCGAAGGTCGATCTCGCGGCCTACGGCGGCTGACGCCCCCGCGCGCGGAGGCCCCGGCCTCCGCGCCCCTTCTTCCCGAGCATCCGGATCTCACATGCCCCTGATCGGCAAGGCCATCGCGGCCGCCCTGCGCGTGCTGTCGTGGGTCGGCACGGCCTGCATCCTGCTGATGATGCTGCACGTCGCCGCCGACGTCGTGATGCGCTACCTGTTCAACAGCCCCCTGCCCGGGACGCTCAACATCGTCTCGCGCTACTACATGGTCGCGGTGGTGTTCCTGTCGCTGGCGGTCGCCGAGCGCCAGGACGCCCATATCTCGGTCGAGATCCTCTACGACCGGCTTCCCGCCGGCGCCCGCCGGGCGCTCGCGCCGCTGGCGTGGCTGCTGACCGCCCTGACCTTCGCCGCCATCGCCGTCCGCTCGGGCGAGGTCGCCTGGTCGAAGACCCTGATCCGCGCCTCGGTGGACGAGGGCACGACCACGATCCCGGTCTGGCAGAGCTACTGGCTCGTGGCGATCGGCTCGGCCCTCGTGGCGATCCTGGCGCTGTGGCGCCTGGCGCTGGCGCTTCTCGGCCGGCCCGATCCGCACGCGGCCGCACATACGGAAAACCTCAATGAGTGACGTCGCCATCGGCCTCTCGGGCCTGGGGGTGCTGTTCGGGCTGATCCTGCTGCGCTTCCCCATCGCGGTCTCGCTGATCGCGGTCTCCTTCGTCGGGCTGTGGGCCCTGCGAAGCTGGAACGTGGCCTGGGCCTCGCTGGGGGTGATCCCCTACGAGTTCTCGGCCAACTGGGTGCTGAGCTCGATCCCGATGTTCCTGTTCCTGGGCTTCGTGAGCTTCCACACCGACCTGACCAGGGGGATGTTCCACGCCGCGCGGGTATGGACCTCGGCGCTGCCCGGCGGGCTGGCCATCGCCTCGATCTTCGGCTCGGCGGGCTTCGCGGCGGTGTCGGGTTCCTCGCTCGCCTGCTCGGCCGCGATGGGGCGCATCGCGATCCCCGAGATGCTCAGGCGCCGCTACCACCCCGAGCTCGCCACCGGCACCGTCGCGGTGGCGGGCACCATCGGGGCGATGATCCCGCCCTCGATCATCCTGATCCTCTACGGGGTGATCGCGCAGGAATCCGTCTCCGGGCTGTTCCTGGGCGGGGTGGCGGCGGGGGTGCTGACCGCGGCGGGCTACGTCGTGGTGGTGCTGATCCGCTGCCGGCTGAACCCCGACCTCGCCCCCCTGCGCGACGAGGGCGCCTCGCTGCGCGAGCGGCTGCTGGCGCTGCAGGACACCTGGCCGATCCTGCTGGTGATGCTGGGCATCTTCGGGGGCCTGTTCGGCGGCGTCTTCACCCCGACCGAGGCCGGGGCCGTGGGCGCGGCGCTGGCCTGCCTGATCGCGGCGCTGCGCGGCGACCTGACGCTCGCCCGCCTGCTGCTGGCCGCGCGCGAGACGCTGACCGCCACCGCCTCGCTGATCGTGATCGCGGTGGGGGCGAGCCTGCTGACCCGCTTCCTGGTGCTGTCGGGCGCCGGCGACTTCCTGTCCGAGGCGATCCTGTCGCTGCAGGCCAACCCCGCCCTGCTGCTGCTGGGGATCGTGGCGGTCTACCTGGTGCTGGGCATGTTCCTCGAGCCCATCGGCTCGATGCTGCTGACCCTGCCGATCATCCTGCCGGTGGTCGAGCAGTCGGGGTGGAGCCTGCTGTGGTTCGGCGTGGTGCTGTGCAAGCTGCTGGAGATCGGCATGATCACCCCGCCGATCGGGATGAACGTGTTCGTCATCAAGGGCGTGGTGGGCGACGCGGTGAAGACGGGGGCGATCTTCCGGGGCGTGGCCTGGTTCATCGCCATGGACCTCGCGATCGTCGCCCTGATCTCGGTCTGGCCGGGCATCGTGCTGCTGCTGCCCGAGCTTTTCGGCTGACGCCTTTCACCAACGGAGAAGACCTCATGATCGACCTGACGGGACGCGTCGTCCTGGTGACCGGCGCCGGCGGCGGCCTGGGGCGCGAGCATGCGCTGCTCGCCGCCGCGCGCGGCGCGAAGGTGGCGGTGAACGACCTCGCAGAGGGCCCCGCCCGGGCCGTCGCCGAGGAGATCGCGGCCGCCGGCGGCGAGGCGATGGCGGTCCCCGCCTCGGTCTCCGACTGGCCGGCGGTCGAGGCGATGGTCGCCGCGGTGCTCGCCGACTGGGGCCGGATCGACGGGCTGGTGAACAACGCCGGCATCCTGCGCGACAGGAGCTTCGCGAAGATGGAACTCGCCGACTTCCGGCTGGTGGTGGACGTGCACCTGATGGGGGCGGTCCACTGCTGCAAGGCGGTGTGGCCGCAGATGCAGGCGCAGGGGTATGGGCGGATCGTGATGACCACCTCCTCCTCCGGCCTGTGGGGCAACTTCGGGCAGTCGAACTACGGCGCGGCCAAGATGGCGCTGGTCGGCCTGATGCAGACCCTGTCGCTGGAGGGGGCGCGCAAGGGCATCCGGGTGAACTGTCTCGCCCCCACCGCCGCCACGCAGATGCTCGACGGGCTGCTGCCGCAGGCCGAGCTGGACCTGCTGCGCGCCGGGCGCGTGGCGCCCGGCG
>CAXGVP010000373.1:0-4597 GCA_964013055.1 uncultured Albimonas sp. | reverse complement strand
CCCGGACGCCCGCTCCGGTCCTCGCCCGGGGCGGGCTGCGCTTTCCCCTACGTCCCCGGAAGGGGCGCGGCGCGACGTCCGCCCCGAACCCGCACGCCGCCGCTTGACCTCCCATCCGGCGGGGGTTACATCCCGCGCCGCTGGAGGGGTGTAGCTCAGTTGGTAGAGCATCGGTCTCCAAAACCGAGGGCCGGGGGTTCGAGTCCCTCCGCCCCTGCCAGCATAAGTCCCCAGGGCGCGCCCCGCGCCGGGACATGGACCGGACGACGGCCCCGCGACGGCGCGGGCGACCGGAACGAGGAGACCTCCCGATGGCCCGCCCGAATCCCCTGCAGTTCATCCAGCAGGTGCGTTCCGAGGCCGCCAAGGTGGTCTGGCCGACCCGGCGCGAGACCATCGTCACCACCATCATGGTGTTCGTGATGGCCTCGGTGGCGGCGGTGTTCTTCTTCCTCGTCGACATGGCCATCGGCTTCGGCATCGACCAGATCCTGCACGTCGGCGCCAACTCGCTCTGAGCTCCGCGCCGCCGGCCCCCGGGCCGCTCCGACCGCCCGCCTCTCCGGCGGGCGTCGTCGTTTCGCGACGGGGCGCCTGCGGGTCCTCCGGCCGACGGCTGACGCAGGGCTTGCCACGGGGGCGCATCGTCTGTAGGGGAAGCGCTCCCATCAGGAAGTACGGCGCGCAGCGATTCGGGGATCTTCCCCCGAGGCCGCGCGCCTGATGCTTTGAGAGAAGACGGCGTCCCAGAGAGGGCGCGAAGGGCGAGGTTCGGCAGGCGGCATGGCGAAGCGCTGGTATACGGTCCACGTGCTCTCCAACTTCGAGAAGAAGGTCGCCGAGGCGATCAAGGAGGGTGCGCGACAGAACGGACTCGAGGACGAGATCGAGGACGTGCTGGTTCCGACCGAAGAGGTCGTGGAACTGCGTCGCGGCAAGAAGGTCCAGACCGAGCGGCGCTTCATGCCCGGCTACGTTCTGGTGAAGATGCAGATGTCCGACGAGGCCTATCACCTCGTCATGGGCACCAACCGGGTGACCGGCTTCCTGGGTCCGATGGGGCGTCCGACGCCCCTGCGCGACTCCGAGGTCGAGCGGCTGATCAGCCAGGTCGCCGAAGGGGTGGAGCGTCCGCGCCCCGCCATCACCTTCGAGATCGGCGAGCAGGTCAAGGTCACCGACGGCCCGTTCGAGAGCTTCACCGGCATGGTGGAGGAGGTCGACGAGGCCAACGCCCGCCTGAAGGTGGCGGTGTCGATCTTCGGCCGGTCCACCCCGGTCGAGCTGGAATACGCCCAGGTCCAGAAAGAGGCCTGAGCGCAAAGGCGCGGGAGGCGAGGGCGACGCGTCGTCCGGACCGCACCGCTAACCGAAAGCCTGCGGATCGCGTTCCGCGGGCGGGATGAAGGAGAGGCCATATGGCCAAGAAGATCATCGGCAGCCTGAAGCTGCAGGTGCCGGCCGGCAAGGCGAACCCGTCGCCGCCGATCGGCCCGGCGCTGGGTCAGCGCGGCATCAACATCATGGCGTTCTGCAAGGAATTCAATGCAGCGACGCAGGGGATGGAAGTCGGCGCCCCGTGCCCGACCATCATCACCTACTACCAGGACAAGTCCTTCACCTTCGAGATCAAGACGCCCCCGGCGTCGTTCTTCCTCAAGAAGGCCGCGGGCCTGAAGTCGGGCGCCAACAAGCCCGGCCGCGACACCGCCGGCTCGGTCACCGCCAAGCAGGTGCGCGAGATCGCGGAAGCGAAGATGAAGGATCTCAACGCCAACGACGTCGAGGCGGCGATGCAGATCATCCTCGGCTCCGCCCGTTCGATGGGCATCGAGGTGAAGGGCTGATCATGGCTAAGCTGAGCAAGCGCGCGAAAGCGAACCGGTCCGCCGTCGAGGGCAAGGAAAACCTCGACGTCGAGGCCGCCGTGGCCCTGATCAAGGCCAACGCCAAGGCGAAGTTCGACGAGTCCGTCGAGATCGCGATGAACCTGGGCGTCGACCCCCGTCACGCGGACCAGATGGTCCGCGGCGTGGTGACCCTGCCCAACGGCACCGGCAAGACCGTGCGCGTCGCCGTCTTCGCCCGCGGCCCGAAGGCCGACGAGGCGACTGCGGCCGGCGCGGACATCGTCGGCGCCGAGGACCTGCTGGAGACGATCCAGGGCGGCACGATCGACTTCGATCGCTGCATCGCGACCCCGGACATGATGCCGCTCGTCGGCCGTCTCGGGAAGGTGCTGGGCCCCCGCGGCCTGATGCCGAACCCCAAGGTCGGCACCGTGACCATGGACGTCGCCACCGCCGTGGCGAACGCCAAGGGCGGCGAGGTGCAGTTCCGCGTCGAGAAGGCGGGCATCATCCACGGCGGCGTGGGCAAGGCCTCCTTCGACGACAAGGCGCTGGCCGAGAACGTGCGCGCCTTCGTGGCCGCCGTCTCGCGCTCCAAGCCGACGGGCGCCAAGGGCACCTACCTCAAGAAGATCTCGCTCTCCTCGACCATGGGGCCGGGCGTGTCGGTGGACGTGGCTTCCGCGTCGGCCGAGTGAGTTTCCGCGGCGCGCGCGAGGCGCGCGCCGCGACCCGATGTTCGCCCCAGGGTCCTGCGACCCGAAGGCGGCAGCCGGGCGCCCGGGAGACCGGACGCCCATCTCGTCCGAGACGGCGGGTGGGGACCTTCGGGTCTTCTTAATCTCCCGCCATAGACGGGGATCGAGTTCCAGTTCCGCCTCGGCGGTCATGGCTCGGGACCCGGACGGGACCTGAACGTCGCTCCAAGACGGCTTCGGCCGGCGCGGGGCGGCAATGGAGCCGGGAGGCGCAAGTCTCCCTAACTTGGAGTGCACCTGTGGACAGAGCGCAGAAAGAGGCCGTCGTCGCTGAACTCGACAAGGCCTTTGCCGAGTCCGGGTCGGTGGTGGTGTGTCACTACGCCGGTCTCACGGTGGCGCAGATGTCGGACCTCCGCATTCAGATGAAGAATGCGGGCGGACAGGTCCGGGTCGCCAAGAACACGCTCGCCAAGATCGCCCTGGAAGGCAAGGCATGCGAGGCGCTCAAGGAGCATCTCGTGGGCCAGACCGTCCTCGCCTATGCAGAAGATCCCGTGGCCCCGGCCAAGGTGATCGAAGCTTACGCCAAGAAGAACGAGAAGCTCGTTATCATTGGCGGAGCCATGGGCGCGGAAGTGTTCGATGCGGAGGGCGTCAAAGCCCTCGCCAAGATGCCGTCGCGCGAGGAGGTCATCGCCTCCATCGTCGGCGCGCTCATGGCGCCTGCGTCGAACATCGCCGGTGCGATCATGGCCCCCGCGAGCAACATCGCGGGCATCCTCAAGACCATCGCGGAAAAAGAGGACGCGTGATCGAGGCTTTCGCCATCGAGAGATCGGACGCGATGACACGCGACGATCGCCTGAACGCAAAACTTACGGAAACGGAACTGAGAAATGGCTGACCTGAAGTCTCTCGCCGAGCAGCTCGTGAACCTGACCCTGCTCGAGGCCAACGAGCTCAAGAACATCCTCAAGGACGAGTACGGCATCGAGCCGGCCGCCGGCGGCGCCGTCATGATGGCCGGCCCGGTGGGCGAGGCCGCCGCCGCCGAGGAAGAGAAGACCGAGTTCGACGTGATCCTCGTCGACGCCGGCGAGAAGAAGATCAACGTGATCAAGGAAGTCCGCGCCATCACCGGCCTGGGCCTCAAGGAGGCCAAGGAGCTGGTCGAGGCCGGCGGCAAGGCCGTGAAGGAGCAGGCTCCGAAGGCCGAGGCCGAGGAGCTCAAGAAGAAGCTCGAGGAAGCCGGCGCCAAGGTCGAGCTGAAGTGAGCTTGCGCGCAGCCGCGGCTGCGCCTTACTGAAACAAGGGCTGGCCCCGCGATCCGCGGGGCCGGCTCGTCCGTTTCCGAGTCTCCGGCAAGGGCCGGGCGCCGGGGACGGGGGTCCCGATCGCCGTTTCGCCCCCCATATGATGGGGCTCGCCCGCGAAAAGACGAGAGGGATCGAGACCGAGCGTCCTCCGGGGCGCCCGCGGGAAGGGCAGGACCCTTTCCACGGGCGCCCCGGAGGGCGCGCGGGTTCCGGGACGCAGGCCGTGGGACGTCTGCACGAATATGGAACCGCGCCCATTGCGGACGCGTCGCGGCCGGACCGCCCCGCCGGACCGACGACGCTGAAGGCCGAGGTTGAGCATGACTCAGACGCATTCCGTTCGCAAACGCATCCGCAGGAGCTACGGCAAGATCCGTGAAGTCGCGAAGATGCCGAACCTGATCGAGGTTCAGAAATCTTCCTACGACCTGTTCCTGGATTCGGGCGACGGCGCCGTCCCCATCGACGGGGAGGGCCTGCAGGGCGTCTTCCAGTCGGTGTTCCCCGTCAAGGATTTCAACGAGACCGCGGTGCTGGAGTTCGTGAAATACGAGCTCGAGGCGCCCAAGTACGACGTTGAAGAGTGCCAGCAGCGCGACATGACCTATGCCGCGCCGCTGAAAGTGACCCTGCGCCTGATCGTGTTCGAGGTGGACCCCGACACCGAGGCGAAGTCCGTCAAGGACATCAAGGAGCAGGACGTCTACATGGGCGACATGCCCCTGATGAC
>CAXGVP010000372.1:0-4606 GCA_964013055.1 uncultured Albimonas sp. | reverse complement strand
GCGCGCCGGCCAGCGCGCGACGCGCCGCCTCGGACAGGATCGTGGCCCCGGCCGGGCCGTCGCCGGCGCCGGCGTCCAGCAGCATCTCCACCCGCGGCGGGCCCGCGGGGCGGGCGCCCGAGGGCGCCATCACCACGGCGCCCGCTGGCGCCAGCGGCGCCGGCTGCAGGGTCTGCGTCTCGCCGGTCTGGAAGAAGCTGTCGAGGGCGCCGATCTTCTCGGCGCGGGCGTCTCCCCCCGCGGCCGCGATCAGCCCCGCGGCCAGCGCAAGCGCCGTCGCGACGCATCGCAGCGAAGCGTGGCCCGCAGCCCGCATCGTCCCATCCCCCTTCTCAAGCGGCCGCGACCGGGCCGAAACGCATACGCACGGGCGGATCGTATCACGCCGCGCGCGCGGGCGCATCGGCTCGACGTCGCAGGGGGGGGCGAAGGGCGCGCCGGCCTCAGGCCAGCCCGCGGGCGCCCATCTCGAGATACTTGCGCCGACGCGCGGCCCGACGCTCGTCGGGGGACATCGCGTCCAGCTCGCCCAGCATCTCGCCGATCGCCTGGCCGACCCGCTGCAGGGTCAGGCCGCGGTCGCGCTGGGCGCCGCCGACAGGCTCGGGGATGATCCGGTCGCACACGCCCAGCTTCTTGAGGTCCTGCGCGGTCAGGCGCAGCGCCTCGGCGGCCTCGCGCATCTTCTCGGCGTTCTTCCACAGGATCGAGGCGCAGCCCTCGGGGCTGATCACCGAGTAGACCGAATGCTCCAGCATCGCGACCCGGTCGCCGGTGGCGAAGGCCACCGCGCCGCCCGAGCCGCCCTCGCCGATGATCACCGAGATCAGGGGCGAGCGGATCGTGAGGCACATCTCGGTCGACCGCGCGATCGCCTCGGCCTGGCCGCGCTCCTCCGCGCCCTTGCCGGGATAGGCGCCGGCGGTGTCGACCAGCGTGATCACCGGCAGGCCGAAGCGGTCGGCGAGCTGCATCAGCCGCGCGCCCTTGCGATAGCCCTCGGGGCGCGCCATGCCGAAGTTGCGGTCGAGCCGCGACTGCGTGTCGTGGCCGCGCTCATGCCCGAAGACCACCACCGGGCGGTCGTCGAAGCGGGCGAGGCCGCCCACCACGGCGCGATCCTCGGCGAAGGCCCGGTCGCCGGCCAGCGGCGTGTATTCCGTGAACAGCGCCCCGATGTAGTCGAGCGCATGGGGCCGCAGCGGGTGGCGCGCCACCTGGCATTTCCGCCACGGCGTCAACCCCTTGTAGAGGTCCGCGAGCATCGCCCGGGCGCGGTCGTCGAGCGACTTCGCCTCCCGCTCGACGTCCATCTCGGGGTCCTGCCGGGCGAGGGCGCGCAGCTCCTCGGCCTTGCCCTCGATCTCGGCGAGCGACTTTTCGAAGTCGAGATAGGTCTGCATCGGCTCCCGTGGCTCCGTCCCGTGCGCGCCGCGCCCCTGGCGGTTTCGGCCGGGATTTAGGGCGCAAGGGGGGTCCGAGGCAAGGGCGCCCGCCCCGGCTTCTGCGCCCGGCGGTCCGGATCAGTCCAGCGGCGCGGGCGGTTTCACCGGCCGGAACAGCTCCCGCGAGGCGCCGTCGTAGACGGTTCCGGCCCCGCCCGAGGCGGTTCCCTCCAGCGCCATGCCCGGCCGCGTCTCGACCGGCGCGGGGCGCCGCGCGGCGTCGGGGGCCAGGCTCTCGACCCGCGGCGGGGCCGGGATCGGGGTCCGCGTCTGCTGCTGCTGCAGGCTCAGCCCCCGGGCGGCGCCGCGGGCGTCGTAGGGCTGGCAGCAGGACGGCGCGGCGGGCTGGCGGGCGACGCTGGGCAGGCTGGGCTGGTACTGCGCCGCCGCCGGCGCGGCGGCCAGGAGCCCGCCCGCGACGGCCGCGGCCAGGCGAAGGCGGGCCCGGCGCGACGGCGCCGGGCCCGGACGGGATCTCGCGGAGGATCGATGCACGCTCATGACGCCAGTGTTCCCGACGATTGCGGCCCTGCGAGGGCGCGCCCCGCAGGGGCGTGAGAGAGGACAGGCAACCGACGGGTCCCCGACGTCCTGGGGCCCAGCGCGGGGAGACGGCACGCCCCCCGCCCTGCGCCCGGCGCAGAATCGCGCCCCACGGATCCCGATGGCGGAGGGATCCCGATGGCGGGATCCCTGCGGCGGGGGCTCAGCGCAGGAGCGGCCGGCCGTCCTCGTCATGGGTCACGCGGGGCCCGTCGACGCTGCGCGGCGGGTCGAGCCGCACGTCGTCCTCGGTCAGCGTCGGGGCGACGTCGGCGCCGAACAGCGGATCCTGGGTCGAGACGCGCCCCGGCCGCAGGCTGTCGCGGCGCGCGGTCTCGGCGGCGCCGTTCAGGGCGCGCAGGTCGTCGGGATCGGCGGCGCCGTGGCGGGCCTTGAAGGCCTCCCGCTGGCGGGCCTGCTCGACCTGGTCCTGATAGCGCCACTCGGCCCGCCGGTCCTGGAGCGCGTCGACCTCGGCCTGCGAATCCACCGCCGTCTCTGGCGCGGGGCTGTTGAAGCCGTCGCGGGTGTCCGCGGGCAGGCTCTTGTAGGCGGCGTCATGCCCCGGGTCGAGGTGGATGGCCTGGGCCGAGGCCGCGCCGACGCCGATCACGCCCGCGCAGGCGAGCGCCAGGGCGCCGCGGGTGAACATGGATCTGGACATGGTCTCCTCCTTCTCTCTGCGCACGGATGGGGTTCCGGTTCGCACAGGGAGATGGTCGTCCGGCAAGGCGGAACGGCGCCGAGGAGCCGGCGGAACCGCGTCGATCCGCAGGGCGGGCGCCGCATCCACCCGCCGAGGAATGGAAACCCCGCGCGCGCTCCGGCCCAGGGGCGGGGGTCCCGACGCTCGGGCGGACCCGCCCGGCCCCGGAGGCCCGGACCCGGAGGCCCGGCCCGAAGCCAGTGCCCGGCGACCGGGCGGGCCGCCGGGCTCCGGGGCCCGGCTCCCGGCGTTCAGGCCCCGAGGACCACCTGCACCGGCTCGGAGAGGTCGGCGAGCTCGACGTTGGTCTCGGGCGCGCTGCGGTCCACGACCAGGAAATCCTGCGTCGCCAGCGTCAGCAGCGGGAAGTGCCACGCCCCCTTCGCATACTGCGCCCCCTGGTCGCCGCGGGCGAGGAAGGCGCGCAGCGGCGCCCCCGGCGCCTCGGCGCAGACCGCGAGCCAGGGCCGCCCGCCCAGCGGCACGAAGGCCTGGGTGCCGAAGGGGTGACGCTCCAGCATGTCGACGATCAGCGGGCGCGGGCGGCCGCGGAAGATCGACAGGATCGGCGCGCCGCCCTCGACCTCGACCTCGGCCAGCGCGTGGAAGCGGGTGGTGAAGCCCGCGTTGATGCCGATGGCCGAGGCGGGGTCCGCCTCGATCACCGTGCCGAAGGGCGCGAAGGACTCTGCCGTCAGGGGCTCGGGGACCAGGGTCCTCACGTGCGCCGGCCGAAGATCCGCAGTCGCGAGATGCCGCCGTCGGGATGGATGTTGAGCTTCACATGGGTGACCGGGCCCAGCGTCTCGAGCTGTTCCTTGCCGAAGACGTGGATCTTGTCGGCCTCCAGCTTCTGCTCGCCCATCAGGCGCGGCCAGAACATCGACTGGGTGACGACCGAGCTGTCGGTCCCCCACCCGACGTCGGCGGCCTGGATCGAGGCGCGGTCGGGGTAGTTGCCCTTGAAATGCGCGGTGTCGATCTCGATCCGCTCGACCACGCCCGGGGCGCCGAGCTGGACGATGATCCAGTCGTAGCCGGGCTCGCGCCTGCGCCGGGTCTCCCAGCCGTCGCCCATGTTGCGGCCGCGGCCTTCCGACAGCACCGCCCAGACGTCGCCATAGTGGGCGTCGTTCCAGCCCAGCACGCGCCCGCCGTTGCGCAACGCCGAGAGCTCGACGACGCCCTCGCGGTCCGACCCCTCCCAGCTGGGCGCGGGCGAGCCGTAGACCCGCAGCCGCGCCACGCCGCCGTCGGGAAAGATGTTCAGCCGCACCCAGTTGTAGAGGCCGGGGTTCTTGGTCTCGACGAAGTGGTGGGCCGAGGGACCCAGCGTCAGCGAGGGGATGATCTCGGTCCAGGCGGTGCGCTCGGTCGGCGGGTTCTCGGAGTAGACGGCCCAGACCGAGGCGGCGCGCGGGTAGTTGCCGGTGAAGAACGAGGTGTCGATGTCGACCCCGTAGATCGCGCCCTTGCCGCCCAGGCGCACCACGCACCAGTCGTGGCCCGAGTCGCGGCGACGGCGGCTTTCCCAGCCGTCCATCCACTTGCCGTTCTCGTCGAAGGCGGTGGGGCGGAACACGGCGGGCGTGTCCTGCAGCATCCGGTTCATCTCGGCGAAGAAGTCGTTCGAGCACGCCACCGCCTCCGCGCCCAGGCGCGGCGAGGCGAGGTTGATCTTGTTCGCGGCCCACTCGGGCAGGTCGGGCAGCGGGGCGACGATCTCTTCGGCCATGGGATCTCCGGAGGGCGAGCGGGAAGGGGCCGGCGCAAGGTGCGCCGGGCCGGGCTCCGTCCGGTTTAGCGCCGAAACCGCGTTGCGCAAAGGCGCCGCCGCGCGGAGCGGGCGCCGCCAGGTGGAAAGCCACGGGCGGCGGGGCGCCCGGGCGGCGGGCGGCGCGCGGGCGTCGAA
>CAXGVP010000371.1:0-4607 GCA_964013055.1 uncultured Albimonas sp. | reverse complement strand
CGGGTCGCCAGCAGCGACTGGTGGCCGTCGCGCATGGTGGTGTCGGTGATCAGCAGGCGTTTCTCGGCCAGCATCCACTCGGCCACCGCCTTCGGCCCCTGCGCCTCGAGCAGGTCGCGCGTGCCGGGCACCGGGCCGGCGTCGACCGACTTCGGCGCCACCGGCTTGCGGGCGTGCGCGGGGGGCTTGGGGCGGCCGGCGGTGTCGGGGTGGCCGTTGACGGTGACGTCCGCGATCCAGGTCAGCAGCTTGGTGGCGCGATCCTGGCGGGCGGGAAAATCGAACAGCTCCGGCGTCTCGTCGATGAACTTGGTGGTGTAGTCCGAGCTCAGGAACTTGGGGTGCTTGAGCAGGTTCTCGACGAAGGCGATGTTGGTCGCCACGCCCCGGATCCGGAACTCGCGCAGCGCGCGGTCGAGCCGGGTGATCGCCTCGTCCGGCCGCGGCGCCCAGGCGGTGACCTTCTCCAGCAGCGAGTCGTAGTAGCGGGTGATCACCGCCCCCGAATAGGCCGTGCCGCCGTCGAGGCGGATGCCGAAGCCGGTGGCGCCGCGATAGGCGGTGATCCGGCCGTAGTCGGGGATGAAGCTGTTGGTGGGGTCCTCGGTGGTCACGCGGCACTGCAGGGCGTGGCCGTTGAGCTGGATGGCGTGCTGGCCGGGGACGCCGGTGGCCTCGGCGACCGTCGCGCCCTGCGCGATCCGGATCTGGGCTTTCACCAGGTCGATGCCGGTGACTTCCTCGGTCACCGTGTGCTCGACCTGGATGCGCGGGTTGACCTCGATGAAGAAGAACTCCTCGGTGTCCATGTCCATGAGGAACTCGACCGTGCCCGCGTTCACATAGCCCGCGTGGCGGGCGATGCGCAGGGCGAGCTCGCAGACGTTGGCGCGCTGCTCTTCCGAGAGATACGGGGCGGGGGCGCGCTCGACGACCTTCTGGTTGCGGCGCTGCACGGTGCAGTCGCGCTCGAACAGGTGCAGGATCGAGCCGTGGGAGTCGCCCAGCACCTGCACCTCGACATGGCGGGCGCGCTGGATCAGGCGCTCGAGATAGCCCTCGCCGTTGCCGAAGGCGGCCTCGGCCTCGCGCTTGCCGGCGCGGACCTTCTCCTCGACCTCGTCGGGCCCGAAGATCGGGCGCATGCCGCGCCCGCCGCCGCCCCAGGAGGCCTTGAGCATCAGCGGGTAGCCGACCTTGGCCGCCATGGCCTTCACGGCCTTCATGTCGTCGGGCAGCACCTCGGTCGCGGGGACCACGGGCACGCCGGCGGCGATGGCCGCGTTGCGCGCGGAGGCCTTGTCGCCCAGCATCCGCATCGCCTGCGCGGTCGGGCCGATGAAGGTGATGCCGGCGGCGTCGCAGGCGTCGACGAAGGCCGGGTTCTCCGACAGCAGGCCATAGCCGGGGTGGATCGCGTCGGCGCCCGAGAGCTTCGCCACCCGGATCATCTCGTCGATCGAGAGATAGGCGCCGACCGGGCCCAGGCCCTCGCCGATGCGATAGGCCTCGTCCGCCTTGAAGCGGTGCAGGCCCAGCTTGTCCTCCTCGGCGTAGACGGCGACCGTGGCCTTGCCCAGCTCGTTCGCCGCCCGCATCACGCGGATGGCGATCTCGGAGCGGTTGGCGACCAGGATCTTCTTGAAGTCTTTCATCGGGAAGCATGCTCCGGCTTGGGCGCGGACAGGTTCCGACATAGAAACCATAGGCGGCTGACCGCAGGCAAGGGTCTACGCTGCGGCGCAGCGAAAGCCGCCCCCGCATCGCCCGAGTCTCGCCGCGGTCTCGGGCAGGATGAGGGCGGAGGCATACGAAAGGGATTCGCGATGCAGTGGCGAGGACGGCGCGGCAGTTCCAACGTCGAGGACCGGCGCGGCGAGACGCCGTCGCGCGGCGGCTTCGGCGGCGGCTTTCCCGGCGGCTTCGGCCGGCGGCCGGGCGGCTTTCCGGGAAGCGGGCGGCGGATCTCCCTGCCCCGCTCGAAGGCGGGGTGGGTGGTGTTCCTGGTGTTCGTGGGGATCTCGCTGTTCGCCGCGCAGCAGCAGGAGGGCGGCTCGGGCGGGCCGCTGACCCAGGCCGACCGGGACGCGGGCGAGTTCGCCTCGGTCGTGCTGGCCGACACCGAGGAGGTCTGGGACCGCCGCTTCCAGGAGGAGCTGGGCCGGCGCTACGACCCGCCCACGCTGGTGCTGTTCTCGGGCTCGGTGCGCTCGGGCTGCGGGGGGGCGAGCGCGGCCTCGGGGCCGTTCTACTGCCCGCTGGACGAGAAGGCCTATCTCGACACCGATTTCTTCGACGCGCTGGAGCGGGACCTGGGGGCGGGGGGCGACTTCGCCGCCGCCTATGTGATCGCCCATGAGGTCGGCCACCACGTGCAGCATGAGCTGGGCGTGCTGGAGCAGGCGCAGCGGATGAAGGCAGGACGCGACGAGGCCGGCGCCAATGCGGTGCAGGTGCAGGTCGAGCTGATGGCCGACTGCCTCTCCGGCGTCTGGGCGCGCGACGCGCAGCGGATGTTCGACAGTCTCGACGAGGGCGACGTGGACGAGGCGCTGAACGCCGCCTCGCGCATCGGCGACGACACGCTCCAGCGCGAGGCCGGGCGCACGGTGCGGCCCGAGAGCTTCCAGCACGGCACGTCGGCCCAGCGCAAGGCCGCCTTCGCGACCGGCTGGAACGAGGGGACGCTGGCGGCCTGCAACCCGTTCTGAGCGGAGCGCCCGGGGCGGGCCGCGAGAGGCCCCGGCTCAGGGCCGGGGCGCCCGTTGCGCGGGCGTCGCGGCCAGGGCCCGCCGTCCGGGCTTGTGGGACTTGGCCTTGTGGGATCCTGCCCCTGTGGGATCCTGCCCCGTCGGGTCCGACCCGGCCGCCCACGGACGTCGGGCGCGCGCCGGGCCCCGCCCGGGATGCCCGGCGGCGGCGCGGCGGGGCTCAGTCCTCGGGGAGATCCGCCAGCAGGTCGACGGCCTGCCATTCGGCCTTCTCGGCCTGCACGTCGAGCCGGGCGAGATCGGCCGGCAGGTCGATCCCGGCCGCCTCCAGCGCGGCCGTGACCACCGGGATCGCGGCGGCGGCATGCTCGGGCGCCTCCCACTCGACCAGCGTGGCGAGCGCGACGCGGCCATCGGGGAGCGGACGCTCCACCGCCAGGTCGCGCAGAAAGCCCGGGCGGGTGCGCAGCAGGCGGTGGATGAAGCCGACGCGGCGCAGGAACGGCGCGCGGGACCCGGGCGGGAGGCTGAAGCGGTCAAGCCGCACGAGGCCGGGGCGCGGCGCGCCCTCCTCGAACAGCGCATCCTCGAAGGCGGCGTCGAGCGCCGCGTCGAGGCCGAAGGCGGCGTCGTCGGAGGCGTCCTGCGGCGAGGCGAAGGCGGGGGTCAGGTCGAGCGGCATGGCGGCGGTCTCCGGCGGGTCCCTCGCAGGGGGCGGGCGTTCGAGGGCCATCCCACACCCTCGACCAAGGTCGAGGTCAAGCGGAATCGACCGGCGGCAGGGATGGTTCCAGTCCGTCTCAGTCCTTGCGCGCGACGGGGGTCAGCAGCGTCTCGGGGCGCGCCTTCTCGGCGAGCTGGAACAGGGAGAAGGTCTGGTTGACGTAGTTCACGGCGCCGGAGACATGCTTCTCGAACGCCTGCAGCTCAGGCGTGCGCTGCGCCTCGATCAGGCGCACGGGACGCTCCTGCGGAAGGGTCTCGAACTGGACGTAGAACCAGGGCTCGCCGCGGCGGAGCACGATGTCCTTGGCGGTGTCGTGCCACTCGAACGCCCACATCAGCGGGCGCGGCCAGGCGTGGATCGGGAAGCGGCCGCCGAAGATCGTGCCCGGCAGCGGGTCGGGGCGGTAATGCAGGAAGGCCGAGAGCTGGGTCATGAACACAGGCTCGTCGGCCACGAAGAGGTAGGGGAGGCTGACCTGCACGGTGGGCTTGTCGGGATAGCGCCACTCGGCCTCGCCGACGACGTGGAGATGCTTGTTGAGCTTCTTGGGGCGCACGGGGCTGGCGGCGCCGAACATGTTGCGCAGGCCGGGCCGGCCGTCGGCGTCGCGCTCGAAGCGCAGGTGCAGGTCGAAGGGGCAGCGGATCACGAAGTAGCGCGATTCGAGGTTGATCACCGCCGGGCAGCGGGAGGCTGACTTCGCGTGGCGGCGGTTCATCTCGGCGGAGCGGACGCGCTCGGGCGGGTAGAAGACCACGCCGGCGTCGGGCTCGGTCAGCAGCCAGCCCACGTCGACGGGGCCGGTCGCGCGCGGGGCGGCGGGGCCGGAGGGGGCGTCGAACATGCGGGACAGGGACATGGGGATCGCTCCGGGCCGGTTGGGATGCGCGCAGATTGCCCCGCGGCGGCGCGGGCGGCAAGCGAGGGGGCGCGGGCCAGGAGGAGCGGTCTACAGGCGCCCTGCGGGCGGGCTGGGCTGGGCCTGTGAGTGTGGGGAAGGGAGGAGGGATTTCCGGCGGGGGGAGCCTCCGGCGGGCTCCTGACTCACCCAAGAACAAGCCCGCGCCTGCTCTCCGGAGCCGTCCATCGCGTCTGATGCCTGAGCGACTCGCGGGGAGCGGTCAAGGACAAGCCGCGCAAGCGCGGTCGCTGCGCGATCCTTGACCGCT
>CAXGVP010000370.1:0-4611 GCA_964013055.1 uncultured Albimonas sp. | reverse complement strand
CTCTGATCGGCATCAGCGACGGACGGCTCCGGAGAACAGGCGCTCCCGGCGGGGCTCGTGGCGGGCCGGGGCCGGGGCGGGCGGGGGCGCGGCTTGCGGGGCTGTTGCGCGCGGGGGCGGGCGCTGGCAGAACCGGGGCGCGCCGGAAGCGAGGCGCGGGAGGCCGGAGCGAGCATGAGCGCGCAGAGCAGCAGGACCCCCTCGCGGGCGCGGACGGCCGCGCCGCGCAAGGCGGCCGCGGGCGGAGCGAAGCCCGGGGCCGGCCCGGCGCCGAAAGGCGGCGGCAAGGGCGGCGGGCGGCGCGGCGGCGGCGCGGCGGCGGCGGCCCTGGCCGAGCGGGCGCTGTGGTCCCGGCGGACCTGGGCGATGCTGGCGGGGCTCGTGGCGCTGCGGCTGGCGCTGAACGCGCTGGGCCTGATCCCGGTGCATTTCGACGAGGCGCAGTACTGGGCCTACGGGCGCGAGATGGCGGCGGGGCATTATTCCAAGCCGCCGCTGGTGGGGTGGCTGATCCTGGCCTCGACGAGCGTGCTGGGCGACACCTCCTTCGCGCTCAGGGTCTTCGCGCCGCTGGCGCATCTGGCGGTCGGGGCGGGGGTGTTCCTGACCGCGCGCCGGCTGTTCGACGCAAGGACCGGGTTCTGGGCGGCGCTGCTCTATTCCGCGGCGCCCGGCGTCTCGATCTCGGCCGGGCTGATGACCACCGATCCGGTGATGATGGCGGGCTGGGTCCTGGCGCTCTACGCGCTGGTCCGGGTGATGGAGGTCCAGCCAGGGCCGAAGACGGCCGAGCCCTGGGGCTGGTGGGCGCTGGCGGGCCTCGGCGTGGGGCTGGGGATGCTGGCGAAATATACCGCCGTCGCCCTGCCGCTGGGGCTGCTGGGCTATGTGATCTTCTCGCGCGCCACGCCGATGGCGGCCTCGCGCCGCAAGGGGGCGGGGCTGGCGGCGGCGGCGGCGCTGCTGGCGCTGTCGCCGAACCTGGTGTGGAACGCGCGGCACGGCTTCGTCACCGTCGCGCACCTGGGCGAGAACGCCGAGGTCGGGCGCGGCGGGCTGGTGCACCCGGGCGAGCTGGCCGAGTTCCTGGGCGCGCAGCTGGGCGTGATCGGTCCGGTGGCCTTCCTGGCGGCGGCGGCCGCGCTCCTCACGCTGCCCTTCGATGCGGCCCGGCGCGGCGACTGGCGCGAGCGGCTGCTGGCCTGGTCGGCCGCCCCCCTGCTGGTCGCGATGTGCGTGCAGGCCTTCCTCAGCCAGGCCAACGCCAACTGGGCGGCGCCGGCCTATGTGGGGGGCGCGATCCTCGCCGCGCGCTGGCTGCTGGCGCGCCCCTGGGGGGAGCTTGCGGGCAAGGTCCAGGCCGGCGTCGGGATCGCCGCGGTCGTCGCGGTCTTCGCCCTGGGCGGGGTCTACGACCTGTGGGGCCGCGACCTGCCGCGCTTCGCCGACCCGTTCAAGAAGATGCGCAACGGCGGCCCGTTCTGCGAGGCGGCGCTGAGCGCGATGGAGGGCGAGGGCGCGCAGGTCCTGCTCTCCAACGACCGCCGTCGCCTGTCCGAGTGCCTGTTCGAGGGCGGCATGGACTTCAAGGACGTGGCCGTCTGGGACCCCGACGGCGTGCCGTCGAACCATTTCGAGTTCCGCTCGCGGCTGGAGCCCGGGGACGACCGGCTGATGCTGCTCGCGGTCGAGAGCGAGCGGCAGGGCCAGGAGATCGCCGACCGCTTCGCCTGGGCGGTTCCGGTGGGCTCGGGCCAGTTCGCCACCCATGCCGACCGCTCGGTGACCTACACGCTGTGGGCGGTGGAGGGGTTCGAGGGCTACTGACCCGCGGCGCCTGCCCGCCGACCGGGCGAGACCTCGCCCCCCCGCGCCGCGCAGCCAGGCCCGCCCGCAGGGCGCCTGGGGGCCCGGGAGCCGTCGCCCGACCCGCAGGCGCCCCGCGGCCGGGGGCGTCTCCTTCCCCCAAGGGCGCCCCTGCGGCGCCTGACGCGCCGGTCGCGGCGCCGCAAGGCGGCGTTCAGAATCCCCCTTTCGCGGCTGCGAGACCGCTCATATGGTCAACCACCGACAGGGCCTGCACGCAGCGCAGGCGCCGCCGACAGGGAGCCCGCTCAATGACCTCCAAGACCGCCCTTTCCCTCCTCGCCGCCGCCGCGGCCGGCCTTGCCGCCGGCGCCGTGCAGGCGCAGGAGGAGCCCGTCCTCAACGTCTACAACTGGTCCGACTACATCGCCGAGGACACCATCGAGAAGTTCGAGGCGGAGACCGGCATCAAGGTCACCTACGACGTCTACGACTCCAACGAGGTGCTCGAGACCAAGCTGATGGCCGGCTCCACCGGCTACGACATCGTGGTCCCGACCGGCGACTTCCTCGCCCGCCAGATCCAGGCCGGCATCTACCAGCCGCTGGACAAGTCCAAGCTGCCCAACCTCGAGAACATGGACGCCGAGCTGATGGCGCGCCTGGCCAACTGGGATCCGGGCAACGCGCATGCCGTCGTCTACCTGTGGGGCACCACCGGCATCGGCTACAACACCGCCAAGATCGAGGAGCGGCTGGGCGCCGACGCGCCCACCAACTCCTGGGCGCTGGTCTTCGACGAGGCGAACGCGGCCAAGCTCGCCGATTGCGGCATCACCCTGCTCGACGCGCCCACCGAGATCATTCCGGCGGCGATGAACTACCTCGGCCTCGACCCCCAGTCGACCGAGAAGGAGGACATCGAGAAGGCCGAGGCGCTGCTCAAGACCATCGCGCCGCATGTGCGCTACTTCCATTCCTCGCAGTATATCAACGACCTGGCGAACGGGGACGTGTGCCTGTCGGTCGGCTGGTCGGGCGACGTGTTCATCGCCCGCGACCGCGCGGCCGAGGCCGAGAACGGGGTCGAGATCGCCTATGTGATCCCCGACGAGGGCGCGCTCCTGTGGATGGACACGCTGGCGATCCCCGCCGACGCGCCGCATCCCGAGAACGCGCTGAAGTTCATCAACTTCATCATGGACGCGCAGATCACCGCCGACATCACCAACTACGTCTGGTACGCGAACGCCAACACCGCGTCCCTGCCGATGGTCGACGAGGAGATCACCTCCGATCCGGGCATCTTCCCCACCGACGCCGCCAAGGCGAAGCTGTGGACGGCGGTGGTCTACGACGCGGGCGTCTCGCGCACCGTCAACCGGGCCTGGACCTCGATCAAGACCGGCAAGTAAGGCGCCGATCATGACCGCGCCCGCGAGCCCCCCGACGCGCGCCCCGAAATCGGACCGCGCCTTCATCCGCATCGCGGACGTGGTGAAGACCTTCGACGGCTTCCGGGCCGTCGACGCCATCAGCCTCGACGTCGCCGAGGGGGAGATCTTCTGCCTCCTCGGCGGCTCGGGTTCGGGCAAGTCGACCCTCTTGCGGATGCTGGCGGGGTTCGAGACGCCCGACAGCGGCCGGATCGAGATCGACGGCCAGGACATGACCTCGGTCCCCCCGTGGGACCGCCCGGTCAACATGATGTTCCAGAGCTACGCGCTGTTCCCGCACATGTCGGTGGCCAGGAACGTCGCCTACGGCCTGAAGCAGGACCGCCTGCCGAAGGCCGAGATCGAGGCGCAGGTGAAGCGGATGCTGGAGCTGGTGAAGCTCGACCATCTGGCGCATCGCAAGCCCCACCAGCTCTCGGGCGGGCAGCGCCAGCGTGTGGCGCTGGCGAGGGCGCTGGCCAAGAAGCCCAAGGCGCTGCTGCTCGACGAGCCGCTGTCGGCGCTCGACAAGAAGCTGCGCGAGGAGACGCAGTTCGAGCTGATGGACATCCAGGAGACGCTCGGCACCACCTTCATCGTGGTCACCCACGACCAGGAGGAGGCGATGACCCTGGGCACCCGCATCGGCGTCATGGACCAGGGCCGGCTGGTGCAGGTGGACGCGCCGCGGGACCTCTACGAATACCCCAAGAACCGGTTCATCGCGGACTTCGTCGGCTCGGTGAACGTGTTCGAGGGGCAGGTGACCGAGGACGAGAGCGCGCACCTGCGCGTCGCCTCCGAGGGCCTGGGCGGCGAGATCTACATCGACCACGGCATGAGCTGCCAGCTCGGCCAGACGGTGTGGGTGGCCGTGCGCCCCGAGAAGCTGCGCCTGCACCGCGACGCCCCCCAGGGTCCCGTCGGCGGCGCCGCGCAGGGCGTGGTCGAGGACATCGCCTACATGGGCGGGCTGAGCCACTACCGGGTGGTCCTTCCCTCCGGCCAGCGGGTGCGCGCGACGCTCGCCAACCGCGACCGCCACGACGCGGACGCGCCGACCTGGGAGGAGACGGTCTGGATCTCCTGGCCGCCCGCGGCCGGCGTGGCGCTGCTGTCGTGACCCTGGCGCCGGCGCGCATCCCGGGGCCGAGCCGTCTACAGGCGCCCTGCGGGCGGGCTTGGCTGCGCAGCGCCCCTGGCGGGCGGAGCGCCCCACGCAGCCGGTCAGGAAGGGTCGCGCCGTCGGCCGGCCTTTCCGGGCCGAGCGGTCTACAGGCGCCCTGCGGGCGGGCCTGGCTGCGTCGCGCGGGGGCCGGGGGGAGCGCTTCGAGCGCCGCCGCGCCGGACCTGCCGCAGGCAGGCGCGG
>CAXGVP010000369.1:0-4629 GCA_964013055.1 uncultured Albimonas sp. | reverse complement strand
CCCGGCGCGGCTGCGCTGGGCACGACCGCTGGCACGGCTCTCGTCGGCGCGCCCACCGGCGCCGCTGTGCTCGGCGCACCCTCCGGCATGATCGTCCTCAGCCCGTCCGCCGGCACGATTGTCCTCGGCGCGCCCTGCGGCGCGACAGGCCGACACGGCGCGCCCTGCGGCGCGATTGTCCCCGGCGCGCCCTGCGGCGCGACAGGCCGACACGGCGCGCCCTGCGGCGCGACAGGCCGGAAGGCTCGGGCGCGCGCGGGCGCGGGATCGAGGGGGGGCGAGGCGCATGGTCGGGCTCCGGACGTCGGGCGCATCGGGGGCGCGGAGGGGCTCGGAGCCCCACACCTAGCCCATGGGCGCGGGGGCGCAAGCCCGCGGTTCCAACCGGCCCAAGACGCGAACGCGCCCTTCGCTTTCACGAAGGGCGCATCCCGACGTCCCGCCGTCCGGGGTGTGATGGACGGCAAGCGGGACGCTATGGCGTTCCGGGGGGCGAAGGCGCCGCCCCCCGGGAAGCGATCACGACTGCGTGGCCGGCGTGATCAGGATCTCGACGCGGCGGTTGGCGGCGCGGCCCTGGGCGGTGTCGTTGGAGGCGACGGGCTGCTCCTCGCCGCGGCCGTAGGACTCGATGCGCTGGCGCTTCACGCCCCGCTCGATCAGCTCGGAGGCCACCGCGCGCGCGCGCCGGTTCGACAGCTGCATGTTGTAGGACGCCTCGCCCGTCGAGTCGGTGTGACCGATCACGTCGACATAGGAGGACGGGTACTTCTGCAGCGTGCGCGCCACCCGATTCAGGGGGCGGCGGAACTCGGACTTCACCACCGTCGAGTCGGTGTCGAAGGTGACCCCGCCCGGCAGGGTGACCAGCAGCGCGTCGTCGACCCGGGTCACCTCGGCGCCGGTGCCCGAGAGATCCTGGCGCAGGTCCTGCTCCTGCTGGTCGAGGTAGGTGCCCACCGCGGCGCCGGCCAGCAGGCCGATGCCCGCGCCGACCAGCGCGTTGCGGCGGTCGTCGCCGCCCACCAGCAGGCCCGCGCCCGCGCCCAGCACCGCGCCCACGCCCGCGCCGGCCGCCTGGTTGTTCGAGGGGCCCTGCCCGTTGGCGCAGGCCGCCAGCATCGCGGCGGCGCAGGCGGCGAGCACGGGCGCGCGCAGGCGCTGCATCGGCGTGCGGGACAGGCGGGCGGAAGGGATCGCGGACATGGCGTCGGTCTCCTCGTCAGGGTCACATTCGTCTCAGCCGATGCGGAGACGCTTCGAGGGCACAGACTGTCGAAGAATGCGGCGCGCGAAAGGCCGCGTCGTGACTATCGCGGGCCGGAGCCGGTTTCCGCAGGCCGGTCGTCCCCGGGCGCGGCATCGCCGGGGAACGGGAGGGCGAAGGCCTCGGGCGGCAGGCGGGCCACGTTGGCGACCAGGCTGACGGTGGTGTAGGCGCCGACCAGCGCCAGCAGCTCCAGCTGCTGGGCCCGGGTCCAGTCGGCCTCGAAGGCCGCCTGCAGGGGGTCAGGCAGCCGCGCGCCCTCCAGCAGCGCGTCGAGGCAGGCGAGCAGCCGCAGGTCCGCCTCGCTCCAGCCCGGCCATCCGTGGGGCGTGGCGGCCGCGGGATCCCCGGCGGCGGTGGCGGCGAGCTCCGCCGCCCCCAGCCCCGCAGCCCTGGCGAAGACCCGCGCATGGATCCCCCATTCATAGCCGCAGCCGCGCCGCGCGGTGGTGCGCAGGATCGCCAGTTCGCGGGCGCGGACCGGCAGCGGGCTCTGCGCATCCAGCAGGTCGGGAACCCCGCGGCCCAGGAACCGCTCCGAGCGGGCGAAGGTGCGGAACAGGGCCAGCGGCTCCTGCCCCGGGCGGCCAGGAAACCGGGCCAGCCGGGCGGCGATCGCCTCGGGCCAGGGGCGGGGCAGCGGCGACAGGCGATTGCTCATGCGAGGGGCTCCTGCTACGCATTCCGAAGCGTCACGCCTGACGCTACGCTTTTCGTAGCGTCCGTCAACCCCGCGCAGCCGACCCCGCGCACTCGACCCCGCGCAGCCGTCCCGGAGCACTCACCCCCGCGCGGTCGCCCCCGCGCAGCCCCGCCCCCGCGCAGTCCCGCCCCCGGCCCGGAGCCGCCGATGCCCTCTTCCCCCCCGACGCCGCCCTCCGCCCCTGGCGGGCCGGTCCCCAGCCCCGGCGCGCCGGTCCGAGGCTCTCGCAGCGGCCGGCCGCTGATGGCGCTCCTCGATGCGCTGGGGCGCCGCTGGACCCTGCGCATCCTCTACGAGCTGCGTGCCGGCCCCCTGCCCTTCCGCGAGCTGCGCACCGCCTGCGACGGGGTCTCGCCCTCGGTGCTCAACGACCGCCTGAAGATGCTGCGCGCGCTGGGCCTGGTGGAGCTCCAGCCCGAGGGCTACGCGCTGACCGGGGACGGCGCCTCCCTCGGCGCCCGCCTGGCCGAGCTCGACACCTGGGCCGAGGCCTGGGCCGCCCGCCTCCCCTGACCGCCGCCCCCGGACCGCGGGCCCCTGGCCGCGGGCGCCTGACCGCAGGCTCCTGCTTTCGCGCCCTTGGCCCCTGGCCCCTCCACGGGTCCGGACTCGCCGAGCCTCGCATCGCCGCCCCTTGGATCGGCCGACCTTGGCTCGCGCCGCCTGCCTGAGCCTCGGATACCCCCCGCCCTGGCACGCCTCTGCTGGCAGGACGCCGAGCCGGGTCGCCCCCTCACGACCCGGACGCGACCGAGCGCTCCCGCGCTCCCCACGCGCCACCGGCCGCCCCCCGCGCCGGAGCGCCGTCGCCGGCCAAACGGCCGGGCCCCGGAGGACGGCGCGCAGCCCCGCCACACGCCCAACGCCGTCGCGCCGCCATCCCGAGCCCGTCCGCCGCCCCGGCGTCTCCGCCGCACGCGCCAAGGCTTCCGACGATCCGGAACGTCCCCCCGGGCGCTCAGCCCAGGTCGCCCCTCTCCTCCGCCGGATCGAGCGCCGGGTCCTGCGCCGCATCCTCAGCCTCGCCGCCCGCGGCCTCCGCCGTCGCGCGCGCCCGCTCGGCGGCGCGCAGGCGCAGCCGCGCCTCCGCCTCGTGGAACCGCTCCGCCAGCGCCTCCAGCCGCTCGAGGATGAAGGCCGCGTCGTCCTGGCGCCCCTGCGCGTCCAGCAGCGGCCCGCCGTAGGAGCTGAGCATGCCCATGATCGAGTCGCGGATGCAGGTGCGGTCCTCGACCATCCCCGCCAGCAGCGCCAGCGCCTCCCTCCCGATCGACAGGTCGTGGCGGCGCGCGGCCTGGCGCAGCGCCTCGGTCGAGCGCTCCACCTGCGCATCGAAGCCGCCGTGGTCGGCGCGCAGCCGCCGCCGCTCCGACTCCGGCGCGGGCCGGCCGCCGGCGGCGATGCGCAGGAAGCCCATCGCGCCGGTCTCCAGGAAATACATCCGGCGCAGGCGGCCCAAAACGGCGGCGGCATGGCGCGCGAACGCGGCCGTGCCCTCCCGCTGCTCCAGCGCCAGCACCGCCGACACCAGGCGCGCGAGGCCCCGGACCTCCTCCTGCACCCTGTCTTCCCAGTCGCTCATCGTCGCGCGCCACCCCCGCTGCGCCCCAACTGTGGCCCCCAGGGTCGCGCGCCGGCGCGCGCGGACCGCGATCCGCCGGCGCGGGACCCTAGGGGCCGAGTCTTGACGCAAGGTTCACCAGGCCGCCCCCGCACCGCCGCGCATTGGCGCCCGCGCGGGGGCCGGGTAAGAGGGGCGCATGGCAGATGGCAAGCCCAGCGGCGGGGACGAGGACGGCGGCCGCGCCCGGCGCGGCTACCATCACGGCAACCTGCGCGAGGCGCTGGTCGAGGCCGCCCTGCCCCTGATCGCCTCGCGCGGCCCGCAGGGCTTCACCCTGGCCGAGGTCGCGCGCGAGGCCGGCGTCTCCAACGCCGCCCCCTACCGCCACTTCAAGGGCCGCGAGGACCTGATCGCCGAGCTCGCCCGCCGCGGCTTCGAGCTCTTCGCCGACCTGCTCGAGCGCGCCTGGAACCGCGGGCAGCCCTCGCCGATCGCGGCCTTCGAGAAGATGAGCCGCGCCTACCTCCACTTCGCCCGTCGCGAGCCGGGCATGTACATCGCCATGTTCGAGAGCGGCGTCTCGGTGGGCGCGGACCCGGCGCTGCGCGCGGCCTCCGACCGCGCCATGGGGGTGATGCGCGCCGCTTCCGAGGCGCTGGTCCTGCGCCTCCCTCCCGAGAAACGCCCCCCGGTGCAGATGATGAGCTACCACATCTGGGCGCTCTCCCACGGCGTGGTGGAGCTCTTCGCGCGCGAGAGCGCCGGCCAGCGCGCCTCGATCTCCCCCGAGGACCTGCTCGAGACCGGTGCGATGGTCTACCTGCGCGGCCTCGGCCTGATCCCCGGCGACGACTGACCCCCGCTCGCCGCTCGCGCGCCCCCTCGCGCCCGTCCCTCCGCCCGCCGCCCCGCTTCCCCCCGGCGCCGTCCCGCGCCCGCGACGCCCGCCCCGAGGCCCCCCCCGGGAGCGCCTGTTCTCCGGAGCCGTCCATCGCGGATGCCGATCAGAGCGACTCGCCCGGCCCCGTCAAGGATCGCGCAGCGACCCCCGAAGGGGGCTTGTCCTTTACGGGGCCGGGCGAGTCGCTCAGGCAT
>CAXGVP010000368.1:0-4633 GCA_964013055.1 uncultured Albimonas sp. | reverse complement strand
GGCGGCGAGCAGCTCGAAGGGCTTGCCGATCCGGCTCTCGATCTCGATGACCTGGCCGAGGCCGCCGCGGGTCCGACCCTCGCCGCCGCTGTCGGCCCGCAGTTCCTTGCGGCGGAAGACCAGCGGGGTGATCGCCTCGGCGATCTCCACCGGCGTGCCCTTCACGCCCGAGGGATAGGCCGTGGCCGACAGCCCGTCGCGCGAGGGCCGCGCCCCGGTGCCCCCGTTCGAGGTCACCGCCATCGAGAACCCGTAGTTCCCGTCGCTCTGCGCCGCCACGCCGCGGACGTTGAGGTTCCACAGGCACGACGTGCCCTCGGCCGGCACCCGCGAAGGCGCCGCCTGCCTCAGCGCCCCGAACACCACGTCCGGCAGCATCTGCCCGATCACATGGCGCGAGGCGACCGGCGCGGGCTTCACCGCGTTGAGGATGCAGCCCTCGGGCGCCGAGACCGTCAGCGGCCCCAGCGAGCCGGCATTGTTGGGCACGCGGGAGGCGACCACGCAGCCCAGCCCGAAGACCGTGTAGGCGGTCGTGTAGCTCATCGGCACGTTGATCCCGCGCGGCGACTGCGGGCCGGTGCCCTCGAAGTCCACGTGGATCCCCTCGTCATGCACGCTCACCGTGCAGGCCAGCGTCACCGGCGCCTCGTAGCCGTCCACCGTCATCGAGGACGCCCAGGTCCCCTTGGGCAGCGCCCGCACCTCCTCCAGCACCGCCTCGCGGGAGCGCTCGAGGATGTGGGCGGCGAGCCGGTCGAGGCTCTGCAGCCCGAACTCGCGCATCATCGCCTGCAGCCGCAGGCAGCCGACGTCGTTGCAGGCGGCCAGCGAGTAGACGTCGCCCTCGGTGTCCACCGGCAGGCGGGTGTTGGCGCGGATCATCGCCAGCAGGGTCTGGTTCAGCTCGCCCTTCGAGGCGAGCTTGAGGAACGGGATCGACAGCCCTTCCATGAACACGTCCGTCGCGTCCGGGCCGAAGCCGATGCCGCCGATGTCCATCAGGTGCGACGTGCAGGAGAACAGCGCCACCAGGCGCCCGTCCAGGAAGCAGGGCGTGGTCAGAACGAAGTCATTGAGGTGCCCCGTCCCCATCCAGGGATCGTTGGTGATGTAGATGTCGCCCGCCTCCATCGTCTCCGCCGGGAAGCGGTCGAGGAAGTGGCGCACGCTCTCGGCCATCGAGTTCACATGCCCCGGCGTGCCGGTGACGGCCTGGGCGAGCATTCGGCCCTCGACGTCGAAGACGCCGGCCGAAAGGTCCCCGCATTCGCGCACGATGGGGCTGAAGGCGGTGCGCAGCAGGGTCTGGGCCTGCTCCTCGACCACCGCGATCAGGCGGGACCACATGATCTGCAACTCGATCGGGGAAAGATCCGACATCACGGCGCTCCTGTGGCGGTGAGAACGAGGGCGCCGCCGCCGTCCACCTGGGCCGAAAAGCGCTCGGTCACGAAGGTGGTGGTGGTCGGCTCGACGATCATCGCGGGGCCCGCGATGCAGGCGCCGGGCGCGAGCGCCAGGCGGTCGTATTCGGGGACGGAGCGCGTCTCGCGGCTGGCGGTGTCGAAGATCAGCCGCTCGCGCACCGGGACGGGGGTCGAGGGGGCGGGCGCCGCGGGCGGCGCCTCGGCCCGCTGCGGGGCTGCCCCTACGGTCACCGACCAGGACAGGATCTCGATGGTCGCGCCGGGGATGTGGCGGGCGAAAAGGCGGTCGTATTCCGCCTCGAACGCCTGTCGCATCGCCTCGGCGTCGGCGGGGCCGAGGGCGCCGGCCGGCAGGTCCACCGCGATCTCGTGCCCCTGCCCGCGGTAGCGCATGAAGGCGGCGCGACGCTCCTGCGTGGCCTCGGCGCCCTCGGCGAGCGCCGTGGCCTCGGCCGACATCGCGTCGAGCAGCTCGTTCGCCAGCGCCGGATCGAAGGCGTCGAGGCGCATGTAGCGGCTTTGCAGCAGCTCGTAGGCCACCGGCGCCCTGAGGAACCCGATGGCCGAGCCGACGCCCGCGTCCGTCGGGATCATCACCCGGCTCAGCCCCAGCTTCTCGGCCACCCGCGTGGCATGCAGCGGCGCCGCGCCCCCGAAGGCGATCAGCGTGTGATCGGCCAGGGTCGCGCCCCGCTCCACCGCATGCACCCGGGCGGCGTTGGACATGGTCTCGTCCACGATCTCGGCGATGCCCCAGGCGCCCATCTCGGGGCTCAGGTCCAGCGGCCCGGCGATGGACTGGGCGATGGCGGCCGAGGCGCGCCCCACGTCGAGATCGAAGGCGAAGCGGTCCGGCGCGATCCGGCCCAGCGCCACGTCGGCGTCGGTCACCGTCGCCCCGGTCCCGCCGCGGCCGTAGCAGGCGGGCCCGGGCTCGGACCCCGCGCTCTCCGGTCCCACGGCGATGGACCTGGTGGCGTCCAGCCGGGCGATGGAGCCGCCGCCCGCCCCGATCTCGATCATCTCGATCACCGGGATGCGCAGCGGGAAGCCCGAGCCCTTCATGAAGCGCGCCGAGCGATCCACCTCGAAGGTGCGCGCCGACAGCGGCTCCCCCTTCTCGATCAGGCAGATCTTGGCCGTCGTCCCGCCCATGTCGAAGGACAGCACCTTGTCCTCGGCGCGCGAGGCCGCAACGTGGGCCGCCAGGATCGCGCCGCCCGCGGGGCCCGACTCCACCAGCCGCACCGGGAAACGGCAGGCGGTGTCGACGCCCGCCAGCCGGCCCCCCGAGGTCATCAGGCGCAACGGCGCGCGGCAGCCGCGCTCGGCCGCCGCCGCCTCCAGCCGGCGCAGGTAGCCCGCCATCAGCGGCTGCACATAGGCGTTGGCGACCGTGGTCGAGGTGCGCTCGTATTCGCGGATCTCGGGGCAGACCTCGCAGGACAGGGACACCGCCAGCTCCGGCGCCGCCTCCTCCAGGATCTCGCGCACCCGGCGCTCGTGGGCGGGGTTGGCGTAGCTGTGCAGGAAGGCCACCGCCACCGCGGTCGCGCCCGAGGCCCGGATCGCCGGGACCAGCGCCCGCACCCCGTCCTCGTCCAGCGGGGTCAGCACGCCGCCCTCGACGTCCATCCGTTCCAGCGCCGTGAAGCGGCGGGAGCGCGGAACCAGCGGCGCCGGCTTCTCGATGTCGAGGTCGTACTGGTCGAAGCGGCTCTCGTCCGCGATCTCCAGCACGTCGCGAAAGCCGTCGGTGGCGATCAGGGCCGTGGTCGCCCCCTTCCGCTCGATGATCGCATTGGTGGCGAGCGTGGCGCCATGCACGAAGCTGGTCACCTCCCCCCATCCGGCGCCGGCGCGGGCCAGCGCCTGCTCGGCCCCCTCCAGCAGCGCCCGCTCGGGCGCGTCATGGGTGGTCAGCACCTTGGTCGAGACCCGCTCGGGCCCGCCGGGCCCCGCGCGCTCGACCACGATGTCGGTGAAGGTGCCGCCGATGTCCGCGGCGAGGCCGAGGGCGGTCACCGCGGACCCTCCGCCTGCAGGGGGCGGGCGGGGCGAGGGGCGGGTCTGGGGGCGTGGGCGCTCATGCGCCGACCCTAGCAAACCCCGTGCCACCGGGCCCGCGGCAAACGCCGCGCCGGCGGGCCCGCGGCAAACGCCGCGCCTCCGCCCCCCCGGCAAGCGCCGCGCCTCAGGGCCCGCCCGGCGAAGGCGCCTCCGCCGGGCGGGGCCGGGTCAGGCGAAGGCCGCCGGGCCCAGCAGGGCGCCGGCGTCCATCTGCATCAGCTCCCCGGTGATCGTGCGGGCGTCGAGCGCGAGATACACCGCCCCCGCCGCCACGTCCTCGGCCGTGCACACGTCCCCCAGCGCCGAGCCCTTCGCCGCCCGGTCGCGGATCGAGACGGCGGATTTCTCGCCCAGGCTCTGGCGGAACCAGCGGGTGTCGATCATCCCCGGCAGGATCGCGTTGACCCTGACCGTCGGGGCCAGCGCCCTGGCCAGCGACAGGGTCATGGTGTTCAGCGCCCCCTTCGAGGCCGCGTAGGGAATCGAACTCCCCATCCCCGTCACCGCCGACATCGAGGAGATCGAGACCACCGCCCCCTTGCCGGACGCCTTCAGCATCGCCGCCGCCGCCCGCGTCATCCAGAAGGCGCCCTTCAGGTTGACGTCCATGATCGCGTCGAAATCGTCCTCGGTGACGGTCTCGAGATCGCCCAGGCTGATGAACTTCGTGGTGCCGGCGGCGTTGATCAGCACGTCGAGCCGTCCCCAGCGCGCCTCGACCTCGCCCGCCATCCGCCGGCAGTCGGCGTCCGAGCCGACCGAGCCCTGGATCGCGAAGGCCTCGACGCCCTTGCCCCGGCAGGCCTCGGCGGTCGCCTCGGCCTCGTCGGCGGAGCGGGAGTAGTTGACGGCGACGGCGAGCCCGCGCTCGGCCAGCATCAGCGCCGAGGCGGCGCCCACGCCGGTGCCGCCGCCGGTGACGAAGGCGACGGGGGTTGAATGGGGCATGGGGGGTCCTCTCCTGCATCCGCGGCGCTGCTCCGGCCGCGCTTGGCGCGCAGGATGACCGCGCCGGGCCCCCGACGCCAGCCCCTTGCGGACCGGCCGACAGGCAAGCGCCCTGCCCGGCCCGCCCCCGGCGCCGCGCCAAAGGCCGCGCGCCCGCGCTCGGCGGGCCGGGGTGGGCGGGTGGG
>CAXGVP010000367.1:0-4644 GCA_964013055.1 uncultured Albimonas sp. | reverse complement strand
GTTCTTGGGTGAGTCAGGAGCCCGCCGGAGGCTCTCCCGTCCGCAACTCCCGCGCACCCTCCCCACACGCGCCGCCCCAGCCAAGCCCGCCCGCAGGGCGCCTGTAGACCGCTCCTCCCCGCTCACATGGTCCGGCGCAATGCATCCCAGTCGTTCGCCAGCCCGTCCCGGAACGCCGGCGCCGCCACCTCGATCAGCGCCGCCGCGCGCGCATCCACGTCCTTCCAGCGCAGGTCCGCCACGCCGAACTCGGTGACCACGACATCCGCATCCACCCGCGGCAGCGTCACCAGCCCGTCCGGCTCCAGCCGCAGCCGGATCCGGCTCTCGGTCCCGCGCCGCGCGGTGGCGGGCAGCGCCAGCACGCCGCGGCCCCCCTCCGAGGCCCGCGCCGCCCGCGCGAAATCCCCCGCGCCGCCCTGGCCCGAGATCTGCCGACCCCCCAGCCACTCCTGCGTCGCCTGCCCGAACAGGTCCACCGACAGCGCCGAGTTCACCGACACGAAGCGCGGGATCGCCCCGATCACGCCGGGATGGTGGGTGAAGTCGACCCCCCGGAACTCGATCCGCGGGTCCTCCGCCACCCGGTCGTAGAGATCGCGCGAGCCGATCACCGTCCCCGTGGTGATCTTGCCCGAGAACACCCCCGCCTCCAGCAGGGGCGCGAATTCCTCGATGATCAGGCCGGCGTGATAGCCCAGCCCCCGGTGGTCGGCCAACGCCTTCATCAGCGCCGAGGCCGCCTTGCCCACGCCCACCTGCACGGTGTCGCCCGGCGCGATCAGCGCCGCGATCTGGGCGGCGACGGCCTTGAGATCCTCGGGCAGGGCGCCGGCCGAATAGCCGGGCAGCTCGGTCTGCGCCTCGGTCAGCATCGCGAAGCGCTCGACGGGGATCTTCGGCGCATTGGGCGGCGTCGGCATGGCGGGGTTCACCTCCCCCACCACGACCTTCGCGCCGCGCAGCAGGGCCTGGTCGAAGTCGCAGGCGATCCCCGCCGTCACGAACCCGTCCCGCGGCGGCGAAACCTGCAGGATCGCCCCGTCCAGCTTCGCGGCGCCCGAGATCCACTTCTCGGAATGCCAGTAGTTGATCGGCTGCAGCTTCACGCGGCCGCTCTCCCAGCCCTCGCGCAGGGCGGGGTTGATGAAGATCACCTCGGCCGTCGACTCCGGCGCCACGGCCGAGGGATCGATGTCGTTGATCCCCGGCAGCCAGATGCCGACGAAGGCGAGGCCGCGGCCCAGCTCCGGATCCGCCTCCAGCGCCGCCAGCGCGCCGCGGGGCTCGCCGCCCGCGCCATGCAGGGCGACCCGGTCGCCGGGCTTGAACAGGGACCAGGCTTCGGCTGCGGCTTTCATGGGGATCCTCCGGCGATGAGCTTGCTTGCCGGCAGGGTTATCACCGCACGGCGCCCGCGCCAACGCGGCCGCGGCGCCTTCCGCCGCAGGCGGCGCCGCCTTGACGCCTGATCCGCCGTCGCTTTAAGCATTAACGTAGCATTAATTGTAATGAGGGATCTCCGTGCGCCCGTCCGCGCCTCCCGCCGCGCTCCTGCGCGCCGCCGGCCTCGCGCCGGTCCCCGCCTCGGCGCGGGCGGTCGCCTGCGCCGACGAGAGCGCCGTCCTCGCCGCCGGCGCCGGCTTCGCCTACCTGGTCGAGCCGGAGACCGCGCGACCTTCCCACGGGCGCAGCGCCCGCAGGTCGCAAGCGACGGACGGGCGCGGCGCGCCCTGACGATTCATGAACGGGACGCCGGACCTCGCGGCTCGGCCCCCACCGCCAACCCAGGGCGCCGGTTCCGCCCGCCGCCCCGGCCCCTTGCCAAGATGGACACCGCCATGCCGCATCCGTGCCTTCGCCTGCTTCTCGCCCTCGGGATCGTCGCCGCCCCCGGCGCGGCCTCCGCCCTCGTCACCACCTATGAGGACGAGGCCGCGTTCCTGTCCGCCGCCGGGTCGGTGAAGACCGAGACCTTCGACGGCTTCGTCACCGACACCTCGTTCCACAGCAGCCCGCTGGACGTCGGCGACTTCGTGATCGTCGCCTCGGCGCCCTCGGTTCCGACCAACTTCAACAAGATCGACGCGACGCCCAACGATGCCTACAACCTGGGCTCGGCCCATGCGAAACTGGGGATTCAGGACGGCGAAACGGTCACGCTGACCTTCGACGCGCCGATCACCGCCTTCGGCGCGGATTTCTACGCCGTCAACGACGGGGAGCTCCGCTCGCAGATCGTTGCGGCTGGGGAGTCGGTGGCGCTTCCGGTGGTCGCCGACGAAGTCTACAGGTTCTACGGCCTGGTCTCCGACACGCCGTTCAGCGTCCTGACCTTCGTCGCGATCGCGGACGTCAGCGAAGGGATGGCCTTCGACAACGTGACCTACTCCAGCGCCTCCGCCGCCGTGCCCCTCCCCGCCGCGGCCCCGCTGCTGGCCGGCGCGCTCGCCGGACTGGGTCTGCTGGCCCGCCGCCGCGCGCGAGGCTGAGCGGGCGCGGCGCCCGCCGGCGAGCCTCCTACGAGGGCTCTCCGGCGCGCGCCCGCCGCGTCGGACGCAGCACATGGGGATGCGCTCCGTCATAGAGCGCGCTGTCCCGGAACTCGGTCTCGTCCCCCAGCACGCGCCCCACGAAGATCAGCGCCGTGCGGGTCAGCTTGGCCTTGCGCACCTTCTCGCGGATGTCGCCCAGCGTCCCGTAGAGGAACGCCTGGTCCGGCCAGCCCACCCGGTAGGCGACGGCCACCGGGCAATCCTCGCCGTAATGCGGGATCAGCCGCCGCTCGATCTCGCGCAGGTTCCGCACCGACAGATGCAGCGCCAGCGTCGCCCTGGACCGCCCCAGCGTGTCCAGGTCCTCGCCCTCCGGCATGGCGCTCGCCTTGCCGGCGGTCCGCGTGATGATCACCGTCTGGGCGATCTCGGGCAGGGTCAGCTCCTTGCCCATCGCCGCCGCCGCCGCCGCGAAGGCCGGCACGCCGGGGATCACCTCCCAGTCGATGCCCTTCGCGTCCAGCCGCCGGATCTGCTCGGCGATGGCGCCATAAAGCGACGGATCGCCCGAGTGCACCCGCGCCACGTCCAGCCCCTGCGCATGGGCCGCCTCGATCTCGGCCAGGATCTCGTCGAGCGTCATCGGCGCGGTGTCCCTCACCCGCGCCCCCTCCGGGACCCCCTCGACCACCTGCGGCGGCACGAGAGAGCCGGCATAGAGGCACACCGGACAGGCCGCGATCAGCCGCGCGCCCTTGAGGGTGATCAGCTCCGGGTCTCCGGGCCCGGCCCCGATGAAATAGACGGTCACGAGACCCCCTCCGTGCTCTTGGCCGGCGCATCGATGCGCTTGGCGTAGCCCCGCGGCGTGTAGATCCGCCAGCCCTGCGCGCCGGCGCCGGCGTCCCCGGTCCGGAACGCCCGGGACCGCGAGGCCCCGATCATCACCACCGTCAGCATGTCCACCTCGTCGGTCTTCAGGGTCGCCAGCGTCCGCAGCTCCAGCCGCTCCTCCGGCCGCCCGAGGCTGTGGGCGAGCAGCACCGGCGTCTCGGCCGGCCGATGCTCGAGCATGATCTCGCGGCAGGCGTCCAGCAGGTCCCGCCGCCGTCGCGAGACGGGGTTGTAGAGCGCCGTCACGAAGTCCCCCGCCGCCGCCGCCCGCAGCCGCTTGAGCACATCGTCGCGCGGCGTCAGCAGGTCTGACAGCGACACCGCGCAGAAGTCGTGCCCGATCAGCGCCCCCGCCCGCGCCGAGGCCGCCTGCAACGCCGAGATCCCCGGCGCCATCACCACCTCGACCCGCCGCGCCGCGTCCGAGACGCCGCCCCGGTCCGCCGGCCGGTCCAGCAGCTCCATCACCAGCGCGCCCATCGCGTAGATGCCCGCGTCGCCCGAACACACCAGCGCCACGTCGCGCCCCTCGCCCGCGCGCTCCAGCGCATGGCGGCAGCGCGCCTCCTCCTCGCCCAGCGCGAAATCCGCCCGCGGTTTGCCGGCCGCCAGCGGCCCCAGCAGGTCGATATAGAGGTTGTAGCCCACCACCTCCTCCGCCGCCGCGACCAGCCGCGAGGCCTCCGGCGTGCGCCAGTCCGCCGCCCCCGGCCCGATCCCCACCACCGACAGCCGCCCGCGCTTGCGAGACGCCGCCGGCGCCCCCGCGATCAGCGCCGCCGCCACCGTCGCATCCGCGCTCTTCACCTTTTCGAATGCCAGCACCGAGGCCTCTCCGGCCCCCGCCAGCGCCGAGGCCTCGGCCACCCCGTGGCAGCCCACCTCGGCGAAGACCACCTCCGAGGGGTTCGCCAGCCGGGGCGTCAGCGCCTCCAGCTCGGCGGCCGAGTGGAACCGCACCGGCACGCCCAGGTCCTCCCCCAGCGCCCGGATCGCGGCCTCGTCCGCCTTGAGGTCGATCGAGCGGACCTCCGCCACCTCGCCCGCCGCGAAGCCGTTCTCCGCCAGCGCCTTGCGCGCCAGCCCGATCATCTGCTCGGGCGCGCAATACCGCGCGCAACCCACCCCCAGCACCAGCCGGGCGCGGCGCCAGACCAGCGGCTCGCAGCCCTCGACGCTCAGCACCGCCGGCGCCTCCGCCTCCGCCGGCTCGCGCGTCACCCGCCCGCCCAGCGGCGCCAGCCAGTCGGCCTCG
>CAXGVP010000366.1:0-4652 GCA_964013055.1 uncultured Albimonas sp. | reverse complement strand
TGGGAGAGCTCGGCGGCGGGGACCCGCGCGCGATGCGCGAGCCCGACGCGGGCGAGCGCCGCGTCGGCGGCCTCGCGCAGGCCGCGGTCGCGGGAGACGGGGCGCAGGAACCGGAAGCTGGAGCCCTGGCGCGCCTGCGCCGCGATCATCGCGTTGCGTCGCGCGGACAGCGGCGCGGCCAGCGAGGACACCTGGAAGCTGCGCCCCAGCCCCAGACGTGCGCGCGCGGCGACGTCGAGCGCGGTGACGTCCCGGCCTGCGATCTCGATGCGGCCCGCATCTGGCGCGATCCAGCCGGCGATCTGGCCGATCAGCGTGGACTTGCCGGCGCCGTTGGGCCCGATCAGCGCGTGGATCTCCCCCGGGCGCAGGTCGAGGCTCACGTCGTCGGTGGCGGTCAGCCCGCCGAAGGCCTTGCGCAGACCATGGACCGAGAGGGCGGGCTCAGCCATCGCGAGGTTTCCCGGCGAGCGCCCCGACGATGCCGCCGCGGAAGAACAGAACCACCGCCAGCAGCGCGAGTCCGAGGAAGAAGGGCCAGCGCTCGGTCGCGCCGCCCAGGAAGGTTTCCAGCAGCACCCAGGCGGCGGCGCCGGCGACCGGGCCGGCCAGCCGGCCGACGCCCCCCAGGATGCAGAACACGATCAGCTCCCCCGACATGTGCCAGGACATCATCGTCGGGCTGACGAAGCCGTTGAGGTCGGCATAGAGCGCCCCCGCCCAGCCGGTCAGCACCGCCGAGATCACGAAGGCCGTCAGCCGGATCGGGAACGGGCGGATGCCGGCGGTGGCGAGCCGCGTCTCGTTCAGCCGCGCCATGCTCAGCGCCGCCCCGAAGCGCGAGGACATCAGCACCCGCGTGATCCCCAGGGTCAGCAGCAGGCCGGCGAAGGCCAGCGCGAAGAAGCTCAGCGGGTCGTAGCTGTCGAGGCCCGGGAAGCTGTTGCGCACATAGATCGAGAGCCCGTCCTCGCCCCCGTAGGCGGGCCAGGAGACGGCGAAGTAGTAGACCATCTGCGCAAACGCCAGCGTGATCATGATGAAGTAGACGCCCGAGGTGCGCAGGCTCAGCGCCCCGAACACCAGCCCCGCGAGCCCCGCCATCCCCATCCCCGCGAGCCAGATGGCGGGCATCTGGTCCGAGGCCTCGATCACGACGGGCCAGGAGAAGACCGGTTCGGAGTTCATCGCGTGGTGGGCGGCGATGCCCGCGGCGTAGCCGCCGAGCCCGAAGAAGGCGGCGTGGCCGAAGCTGACCATGCCCCCGAAGCCCAGCGCCAGGTTCAGGCCGGCGCCGGCCATCGCCAGGAGGGTGATGCGCGAGGCGAGATTGACGTAATAGGGCTCGCCCAGCGCGTCGGCCCAGATCGCGGCGCCGGCCAGCAGCGCCAGCAGCACGAGGCTGACCAGCGGCTCGCGCCAGGCGGCGGGAGCGTGGGGGGTCGCGGGGGTCACAGGGACGTCAGCCATTGGCAGGAAACAGTCCCTGGGGCCGCCAGACCAGCACGCCGGCCATCAGCAGGTAGATCAGCAGCGAGGCGACGGCGGCGCCGACGCCCGACGCCTCGGAGGGCGGCAGGACGGTCGCGAAGCCCATCGGCAGGAACACCCGGCCCAGCGTGTCGACCAGCCCCACCAGCAGCGCCCCCACCAGCGCCCCCTTGATCGAGCCGATGCCCCCGATGACGATGACCACGAAGGCGAGTATCAGCACCGGCTCGCCCATGCCCACCTGCACCGACTGCAGGGCGCCGACCATGGCCCCGGCGAAGCCCGCCAGCGCCGCGCCCAGCGCGAAGACGGCGGTGTAGAGCACCGAGATGTTCACGCCCAGGGCGCCGATCATCTCGCGGTCGCTCTCCCCCGCCCGGATGCGCATCCCCATCCGGGTGCGCGAGATCAGCAGCCACAGCAGAACGGCGGCGGCGACGCCGGCGCCGATGATGGCGAGGCGATAGGTCGGGTAGGCGGCGCCGCCGGGCAGGGTCACGGCGCCCTGCAGGGCCTCGGGCACGTCCAGCCACAGGGGCTGCGGCCCGAAGATCCAGCGCGCGCCCTCGGAGAACACCAGGATCAGGGCGAAGGTCGCCAGCACCTGGTCGAGGTGGTCGCGGTCGTAGAGCCTCCGCAGCACCAGCGCCTCGACCAGCGCGCCGGCGGCGGCGGCGGCGGCGGCGCCCGCGACGAGGCCCAGCCAGAAGCTGCCCGTGCTCCCCGACACCCAGGCGCAGACGAAGGCGCCGGTCATGTAGAGCGAGCCATGCGCGAGGTTGATCAGCCCCATCACCCCGAACACCAGCGTCAGCCCCGCGGCGGCCAGGAACAGCATCACCCCGAGCTGCACCCCGTTGAGCAGCTGCTCGATCAGCAGGGCGGCCGTCATGCCGGCCGCTGCGCCATGCCGATGCAGCAAGGCGCCGCCGGCGCGACGCCACGGCGGACAGGGCGCCGGTCGGCGGCCAGGTCCGCGATCAGGCTCGGGCAGAGGCCGACGGGCCGTTCGGCCCGCGCGGGCGCCATTCGGGCGGTCATGATCGCCTGGCCGAGGCCGCGGCCCTGGAAGCCGGGCTCGACCGCGATGTCGGCGACACGGGCGAGGAGGCGCCCGTCGCCCACGATCCGCCCCCGGCCGACGGGGCGCCCGCGGAACGCGCGTCCCTTCGCCGTCGAGCGGACGGGCAGGCCCCGACCGGCCCTCTCGCCGGGACAGGGGCTCGGCCCGGCCGCCTCGCGCAGGCGCAGGTCCTCCTGGACCGAGGGCGTGCGGCGCACGAGCCGGATCGAGGGGGCGGAGAGGGGGGCGTCGGTCATCGGGTCTCCCGGAACGGAGCGGCCCGCCCCCGGGCCCTTGCGGGGACCGGGAACGGGCCGGGTCGGAGCGCGCCGCTTACTGCAGCGGGCACTCGGCGGCGTAGACGTCCTGGCGCTGGGCCACGGCGACGCCGATCAGCTTGTTGGTGGGCTTGCCCTCGCCGGCCACCACCTCGCGGACGTAGATGTCCTGGATGGGGTGGTTGTTGTTGCCGAACTTGAACTCGCCGCGCACCGAGTCGAACTCCGCCGCCTTCAGGGCCGCGCGGAAGGCGTCCTTGTCCGAGGGGTCCGCCTTGTCGATCGCCGACAGGATCAGGTTGGCCGCGTCATAGGCCTGGGCGGCGTAGATCGTCGGCGTGCGGTCGTATTTCGCCCGGAACGCCTCGACGAAGGCCTTCGACTTGGCGTTGTCGAGGTCGTGGTTCCACTCGGCGGTGTTCTTCACGCCGATGGCCGCGTCGCCCACCGCGCCCAGGATCACCTCGTCGAAGGAGAAGGCGGGGCCGAAGACGGGGATGTCGACGCCCGCGCCCGCATACTGCTTCATGAAGGCGATGCCCATGCCGCCCGGCAGGAAGAAGAACACCGAATCCGCCCCCGAGGCGCGGATCTGGGCGATCTCGGCCGCGTAGTCGGTCTGGCCGAGCTGGGTGTAGATCTCGGCGACCGGCTCGCCCTCGTAGAGGCGCTTGAACCCGGTCAGGCTGTCCTTGCCGGCGGGGTAGTTGGGGGCGAGGATGAAGGGCTTGGCGAAGCCCTGCTCCTTCATGTAGGCGCCCATCGCCTCATGCAGGTTGTCGTTCTGGTAGGCGGCGTTGAAGTAGTTCTCGTGGCAGCCCTTGCCCGCCAGCGCCGACGGCCCGGCGTTGACCGAGACGTAGAACACCCCCTGGCGCACCGTCCCCGGCACCACCGCCATGGCGAGGTTCGACCAGATGATCCCGGTGAGGATGTCGACGCCGTCCTTCTGGATCAGCTCGTCGGCGAGGCTCTTGGCCACGTCGGGCTTCTGGGCGTCGTCCTTCTCGATCACGACGACGTCGGGGTTGCCCGCCTCCTCGACCGCGAGCATGAAGGCGTCGCGGGCGTCGATGCCCAGGTGCGAGCCGCCGCCCGAGAGCGTGGTGATCATGCCGATCTTCACTTCGGCCATGGCGGGCGCGGCCGCGATCAGCGCGGCGCAGGCCGCGGCGAGGATGGAGCGTTTCATGGATTGGTCCCCCGGTTCCCTGTCGGTGTCGATTTGCGCGCAGAATGCCCCGGCGCGCCCGGCAGGGAAAGGCCCCCGGAGGCGCCTTTCCGCCTCCCGGCGCGGGATCGCGGCGCGATGACCCTGCCGCCCCGCCCCTGCCCCGCCCTCGAGGCCGGGATCAACGCCGCCCGGGCCGAAGCCGGCCTGCCGCCGCTCGCCTCCCACCCCGCGCTGACAGCCGCCGCGATGGCCCACGCCGCCGACCTCCTGACCAACGGCGCCTTCGACCACGCAGGCTCCGACAGCTCCCTGCCGATGGAGCGGGTGATGCGCCAGGGCCTGATCCCGCGCCTCGCCGCCGAGAACATCGCCATGGGCCAGCCCGACGCGCCGACCGCCGTCGCCGCCTGGCAGGGCTCCGAGGGCCACCGCGCCAACAACCTGAACCCCGCCGCGACCCTGGTCGGCGCCGCCGAGGCCCGCTACCCCCGCCGCGGCCTCGTCTCCGACGACCAGCCCCTGTGGATCGCCGTCTTCGCCGCCGCGTTCTGACGCCCGCCCCACGCGCCCCGGCGCAGCGCCCGCCACCGGTCGCAGAGCGCCTGTTCTCCGGAGCCGTCCGTCGCTGATGCCGATCAGAGCGACT
>CAXGVP010000365.1:0-4653 GCA_964013055.1 uncultured Albimonas sp. | reverse complement strand
CGCGGGGCTTGGCGCGGCGCAGGCGCAGGCGCAGGCGCCGGGCGCCGATGCGCCGGTCCTGATCGCCGAAGAGCCCGTGGCGATTCCGGCCGAGACGGAGACGGCCGGGGCCGCCGAGCCGGTGCTCCTGAACGCCATCGACGTCGAGACCGCCCCGCTCCCCGCCGCCCAGCCCCGGGCCGAGATCGGGCGCGAGGAGCTGGCGCGCACGCCGATGCGCTCGGTCGGGGATGCGCTGGCCGACACGCCCGGCGTGACGGCGGTGGACGACCGGCGCAATCCGGGCGTCGCGGTCGAGGTGCGCGGCCTGCGCGACCGCGGCCGGGTGACCACGATGATCGACGGCGCGCGGCAGAACTTCCAGCAGGCGGGGCACGGCTCGTCCTCGCTGACCTATGTCGACGCGAACCTGCTGCGCGCCATCGAGGTCGAGAAGTCGGTGACCGCCGGCGTGGGCGGCGCGGGCGCGCTGGCGGGCTCGGTCGGGTTCCGCACCCTCGATCCCGACGACGTGATCCCCGCGGGCGACGCCTGGGGCGTGCAGGGCCGGATCGAGGGCGGCGACAACGCCTATCGCTCCAACGCCTTCGCCGCCGCCGCCTGGCGGCCGAACGCCCGCTTCGCAGCCCTGCTGGCGGTCTCGCGCAAGGAACTGGGCGACTACGCCGTCGGCGAGGCGGGGCGGGTCGAGACCTCGGCCACCTCCTTCGTGCCGACCGCGGCGCCGGTGGCGCAGACCGGGTCGGAGGAGGTCTCGGCGCTGGCCAAGGCGGTGATCTCGCTGGCCCCGACGGCGGACCTGACGTTGAGCTACCTGGACTACAGCGCGCAGTTCCAGACCGCCTCGGGGACCTCGGTCGACGACCAGGACACCACCAGCCGCACGGCGACGGCGCGGCTGGACTGGGCGCCGCTGAACTCGGTCCACGACGTCACGACCACGCTCTACTGGAACGGGGTGCAGAACGACCAGGACCGCGAGGCGCGCGCCGCCTACGGCGGGTTCAAGCTGGACTACGCGCTGGACACGGTCGGCGGCTCGATCTCCGACACGATGGATTTCGACACCCGCTTCGGCGCGCTGGAGGTGACGGTGGGGGGGGAGGCGTTCTCGGACCGGACCTCGACCGTCTCGCTGGCCGACGATCCGAGCGACGATCCCGACGACGTGTGGTTCTCGGGGTCCAACCCGGCCGGCGAGCGGCAGGTGGGCGGGGTCTTCGCGCGCGCGGCGCTGGCGCCAAGCGACTGGCTGCGGCTGCGCGGGGGCCTCAGGCTCGACGGCTACCGGCTGGACGGGACGGCGAGCGTCTATGCCGTGGGGGCGCGGTCGGCGGGCTTCCGCGACCTGCCGGTAGACCAGTCGGACGTGGCGCTGGTGCCCTCGGTCGGGGTCTCGGTGCTGCCGGCGCGGGGCTGGGAGGTGTTCGCCGACTATTCCGAGGGCTGGCGGCCGCCGACGCTTTCCGAATCGGTCTTCGGGGGCAGCCACATCGGCTTCCTGCAGCCCTTCGCCCCCAACCCCGGCCTGCGGCCCGAAAGCTCGCGCATGATCGAGGGCGGCGTCGGCTTCGAGCAGCGCGGCCTGCTGGCCGACGACGACCGGCTGCGGGTGCGCGCCAGCGTCTATGCGCGCGACGTGAGCGACTACATCTCCTCGCAGGAGGTGCTGGGCCGGCCCGCGGGCGGCGTGAGCGAGGTGGGCTACATCGCCTATGTGAACGTCGACGGCCTGACCCGCTTCCGCGGCGCCGAACTGGAGGCCGCCTATTCCATCGGCCGCTTCGACCTGGGCGTCGGGCTCGAGACGCTCGACGTCAACGTGCGCGGGACCTACGACGAGCGGCCCTGGAACAACCGGCCCGACCCGGCGCCGATCACGGCGGCGTCGTCCTCGCAGCCCAGCTTCCAGGCGAGCTTCACCGCCCAGGCCCGCCTGCTGGGCGACCGGCTGGCGGTCGGCGGGCGGATGCGGCTGGCGGGCGATTCGACCGACAGCCTGTCGAGCTACCGGCTCGACGGCTTCATGACCTTCGACGCCTGGGCGAGCCTCGCGATCACCGAGACGGTGGCCGTGCGCGTCTCGGCCAGCAACCTGACAGACCAGGCCTATGTCGATCCCAACGGCTCCACCGCCTACCCGGCGCCCGGCCGGACGCTGGCGCTGGCGCTGGAGGCGCGGTTCTGATGCGCCGGGCGCTGCCCCAGCGTTGCCTGCGCTCGCCTCTTGACGCGGCGGGCGGAAGTCGTGAATTCCTGAAATCAACGTGCGACCCCAGCCTTCGCCAGGTCTCCGCGCATCTCCCCCACCGCTGGACTGGACGCGCCCTTCGCGGCGCGCGGAGGCTGCCTTGACCGACCTGGCCGCGACGCCGCTCGACTTCGCCGCGATTCTCGCCGCGATCCCCCCTGCATCCGAGGACACGGTCCCGCCCCGCGCGCGGGACCTCGCCGAGAAGCTCGGCGTGCCCGAGGCCGCCCTGTCGGAGGCGCGCCGCGCCACCGGCGAGACCCGGCGCCTCGCGCGCGGCGATCACAAGGGCGCCTTCCGCGAGCTGCTGATCGGCGTCGGCGGGGTGGGCGAGGTGATGGCGCTGACCCGCTCCGACCACTGCGTGCACGAGAAGCATGGCGAATACCTGAACCCCGAGATCGAGGGCCCTGTCGGCCTGTTCCTGGGCGAGATCGACCTGCGCCTGTTCCTGTTCAACTGGACATACGCCTATGCGGTGCAGGAGATCACCCGCTCCGGCCCGCGCCGCTCGATCCAGTTCTTCGACGCCGCCGGCGAGGCGATGCACAAGATCTACGAGACCAAGGCGACCGACGCGGCCGCCTTCACGGCGCTGATCGAGGCCCATGCCGACGACGACGCCCCCGCGGCCGAGTTCGCCCCCATCCCCCCCGCCAAGGCCCCCCGCCCGGACGCCGAGATCGACGTCGCCGCGCTGCGCGCCGACTGGGCCGCGATGAAGGACACGCACGAGTTCTTCGGCATGCTGCGCACCCATGACGTGGCCCGCGAGCAGGCGATGCGCCTGATCGGGTCCGAGTGGGCGCGCCCCGTGCCGCTCGACGCCGCCCGCCATGTGTTCGAGCGCGCCTCGGCCACCGCCCAGCCGATCATGGTCTTCGCCTTCAACCGCGGCTGCGTGCAGATCCACACCGGCCCGGTCGAGACGATCAAGGTCATGGGACCGTGGCTGAACGTGCTCGATCCCCGCTTCAACCTGCACCTGCGCGAGGACCGCATCGCCTCGGCCTGGATCGTGCGCAAGCCCGGCGACACCGGCGACGTCACCTCGCTGGAGCTGTTCGACAGGGACGGCTTCTGCTTCGTGCAGCTGTTCGGAGAGCGCAAGCCCGGCATCCCCGAGCGCGACGACTGGCGCGCCCTGCTGGCCGAGCTGGAAGGCGAGCCGGCATGAGCCCCGCCCTCTCCCGCCGCGCCGCGCTCGGTCTGGGCGCGGGCGGCGCGCTGTCCCTGGCGCTGGCCCGGCCGGGCCGCGCCCAGGCCGGGGAGCGCCTGATCATCGCCGGCGGCGACCTGACCGAGATCGCCTTCGCGCTGGGCGCGGGCGAGCGGATCGTCGCCGTCGACACCACCTCGATGTTCCCGGCCGAGACCGGCCCGCTGCCCAAGATCGGCTACCTGCGCCAGCTCGCCCCCGAGGGCATCCTGTCGCTCGCCCCCGACGCGGTCGTCGCCTCGGCCGACGCGGGGCCGCCGCCGACGCTGGAGCGCCTCGCCGCCGCCGGCGTCCGTGTCGAGATCGGGCCCGAGGGCAAGGACACCTCGGTGATCCCCGCCAAGATCGCCTTCATGGGCCGCGTGCTGGGCCGCGAGGCCGAGGCCGAGGCGCTGGCCGAAACCTTCCGCGCCCGCATGGCCGCGCTGGAGGAGGCCCTCTCGGGCATCGAGGCGCGCCCCTCGGTCATGGTCCTGCTGGCCGCCGGCCGCGGCGCGCCGCTGGTCTCGGGAACCGGCACCGCGGCGGACGAGATCGTGGGGCTGGCGCGCGGGCGCAACGCGGTGACGGGCTACGAGGGCTACCGGCCGCTGTCGGCCGAATCCGCCATCGCCGCCGCGCCCGACGCGCTGCTGGTCCCCGACCACGCCATCGGCATGATGGGCGGGGCCGAGGCGCTGCTCTCGCGCCCCGAGATCGCCGCCACCCCCGCCGGCGCGGCCGGCCGGCTGGTGGTTATGGACGGTTTGAAGCTGCTCGGCCTCGGTCCCCGCACGCCCGCCGCCATCGCCGATCTCGCCCGCGCCCTGCATCCCGAGGCGCAGATCGCCCCGGAGCGCAACGGGTGAGCCTCGCCGGCGCCGAGCCCGCGGCCCCTCCCGCCGCCGCCCGCGGCGGGTGGAGCGCCTCGCGCCCCGCGCTGGCGCTGGCGCTGCTGGGCCTCGCCGCCGTCGCCGCCCTCCTGGCCGAACTGGTCTACGGCCCGGTCCACATCCCCCTGTCGGACATCGCCGCGACCCTGCGCGGCGAGGCGGATCGCGCGACCGAGGCGATCCTCCTCCAGATCCGCGCGCCGCGCGCCGCCCTGGGCGTGGCGGTGGGCGCCGGGCTGGCGCTGGCGGGGACCTCCCTGCAGGGGGTGCTGCGCAACCCGCTGGCCGATCCGCAGCTGATCGGGGTGTCG
>CAXGVP010000364.1:0-4659 GCA_964013055.1 uncultured Albimonas sp. | reverse complement strand
CGTCGACCAGCGATTCCTTGCAGCCGTACTTGTTGTCGAACTTCGACTTGGTGACCGAGTCGTTGACGTTGATCGCCGGGAACGGCAGGCGGCCCTTCTCCATCAGCTGATAGAGGCGATGCACGCCGGTGGTGGTCTCCTCCGACACGCCCTTGATCATGTGGCGCTGCTTGGTGAACCAGCCGGGGCTCTCCTTCAGGCGCTTCCTGATCTGCGCGAAGAGGGCCTCCTCCTCCTCCGACTGGGGGGTCTCGATCAGGTCGGTCTCGCCCTCTTCGACGCGGGCGCCCATCAGGATGTAGAGGGTCGCGTCGCCGCCGTCGTCGAGGATCATGTTGCAGCCCCCCTCGGGGAACTGGAAGATCTTGTCGGCGTAGTCCCAGTATTCCTCCAGCGTCTCGCCCTTGATGGCGAAGACGGGGATGCCGGCCTTGGCGATGGCCGCCGCGGCGTGGTCCTGGGTCGAGAAGATGTTGCACGAGGCCCAGCGGATGTCCGCGCCCAGCGCCGCCAGCGTCTCGATCAGGACGGCCGTCTGGATGGTCATGTGCAGCGAGCCCGCGATGCGCGCGCCCTTGAGGGGTTTCGACTCCCCGAACTCCTCGCGCAGGGCCATCAGGCCGGGCATCTCGGTCTCGGCGATGTCGAGCTCGATGCGGCCGAACTCGGCCAGGCTGATGTCCTTGACGATATAGTCGGTCATGCGTGTCTCCTGCGCGGGCCGGCGCGGCCGGAGAGGGCCGGCGCCGGGAGGGTCTGCGTGTGCTGGCTTGGATCGTTATCAGCGCCGACGCTGCATCGCAACGAAACGGCTCGGCATATTGTCGACGCAGCGGCGCCCGCGATGCCCGACAGGGATGAATTTCTCGTTGAGGCCGCGGCCTGCCGCCACCTCCCGCCCCGACCTCCCGTCACGGCCGCCCGCACGGGCTCTCGACGCCGCCGCCCGGGCGCCCTAAGCCTCCGCCCCGACAGTTCCCACCGCCCGGAGGACCCATGTCCGGCACGCCCCCCCGCGCCTGGCAACGCATGCTGTCGGGCCGCCGGCTCGATCTTCTCGACCCCTCGCCGATGGACGTCGAGATCGAGGACATCGCCCACGGCCTCGCCTTCGTCGCCCGCTGGAACGGGCAGACGCTGGGCGACTGGGCGTTCTCGGTGGCCGAGCACTCGCTGCTGGTGGAAGAGATCTACGGCAAGCTCGTCGCCGCGCCAAAACCGCGCGACCGGCTGCTGGCCCTGCTGCACGACGCGCCCGAATACGTCATCGGCGACATGATCAGCCCGTTCAAGGCGGCGCTGGGCATCGACTACAAGGCCTTCGAGGCCCGGCTCGAGCGCGCCGTCCACGTCCGCTTCGGCCTGCCGGCCGAGACGCCGAAGACCGTGAAGGCCCAGATCAAGCGCGCCGACCGCGCCTGCGCCTGGTTCGAGGCGACGCAGATCGCCGGCTTCTCGGAGCCGGAGGCCGACCGCTTCTTCAACCGCCCGAAATTCCCCGGCGCCGAGGCCTTCCGCCTCACCCCGCTGTCGCCGCGCGACGCGCGCGAACGCTTCCTCGCGCGCTTCCACGAGCTGATGGCGGCGATGGAGTCCCGTGACACCGCCCGCGCCGGGCGCTAAGTCCTGATCCATGACCGAGACGCCCTTCAGCCCCGACCGCCCGCTTCGCCTCGGCACCCGAGGCTCGCCCCTCGCCGTCGCCCAGGCCGAGGAGACGCGCGCCCGCCTGATGGCCGCCCACGGCCTGCCGCTCGACGCGTTCGAGATCGTGGTGATCAAGACCACCGGCGACCGGGTGCAGGACCGGGCCCTGTCCGAGATCGGCGGCAAGGGCCTGTTCACCAAGGAGATCGAGGAGGCGCTGACCTCGGGCGGCATCGACATCGCCATCCACTCGATGAAGGACATGCCGGTCGAGCAGCCCGAGGGGCTGGCCCTGACCTGCTACCTGCCGCGGGAGGACGTGCGCGACGCGTTCATCTCCCTCGATCACGCCAGCTTCGAGGATCTTCCGAAGGGCGCCGTGCTCGGCTCCTCGTCGCTGCGCCGCCGCGCCCAGGCGCTGCACCGCCGCCCGGACCTGCAGGTGGTGGAGTTCCGCGGCAACGTGCAGACCCGGCTGCGCAAGCTCGGCGACGGGGTGGCCGCGGCCACCTTCCTCGCCTGCGCGGGCCTGCGCCGGCTGGGCATGGACGACCTCGCCGCCCGCGCCATCGCGCCCGAGACGATGCTGCCCGCCGTCGCCCAGGGCGCCATCGGGATCGAGCAGCGCGCGGACGACGCCGCCGTCTCGGCGCTGCTCGCCCCCATCGACCACGCCGACACCGCCCGGCGGCTGACGGCCGAGCGGGCGTTCCTCGCCGGGCTCGACGGCTCCTGCCGCACGCCCATCGGGGGGCTGGCGGAATTGCTGCCGGGCGATCGCATCCGCCTGCGCGGCGAGATCATCCGCCCCGACGGCTCCACCCGCCATGCCACGATGCGCGAGGGGCCGGTCTCCGACGCCGCCGCGATGGGCGCCGATGCGGCGGCCGAACTGCGCGGCCTCGGCGGCCCCGACTTCTTCGCATGAGCGAGGCCCCCGCCCCGATCCCCGCGCCGCTGGCGCTGGTCACCCGGCCCGAACCCGCCGCCGCCGTCCTGCAGAGCTGGCTGGAGGGCGAGGGCTGGCGCACGCTGCCCGCCCCCCTGATGGACTTCCAGAAGCTGGAGGCGAGCGCCGACCCCGCCGGCGCCTGGGGCGTGGCGCTGACCTCGGCCGCCGCCGCCCGCGCGGCGCCGCCGCCGGCCGAAGGCGGCTCGCTGCACGCGCTGCCCTGCTTCTGCGTCGGCGAGGCCACCGCCGAGGCCGCCCGCGCGGCCGGCTTCACGGACGTGCGCGCCTCGGATGCCGACGCCGCCGCGCTCGCCGCCCTGATCGCCGGGACCGCGCCCGCGGGCGCCGAGATCGTGCACCTGCGCGGCCGCCACGGGACCGCCGACCTCTCCGACGCGCTGGCCGCGGCCGGGCTGCATCCCCGCCAGGTGGTGACCTACGCCATGGCCGCGGCCGAGGCGCTGCCCCCCGCCGCCGCCGCCGCGCTGGAGGGGGGGGAGGTGAAGCTGGTCCCGGTTTTCTCGCCCCGCACCGGCGCGATCCTTGCGCGGCTGCTGCCGCCGCGGCACGATCTGTCGCGCACGGTCGCCGTCGCGATCAGCCGCGCGGCCGCCGACAGCCTGCGCCCCTGCGGCTTCGCCCGCGTCGAGATCGCCGCCGCGCCCACCCGCAAGGCGATGCGCGCCGCGATGGACGCGGTCGCCCGGCCCGCCCGACGCCGCGCCCGCAAGGCCGCCGAGCCGGCCGCGCAGCAGGCGGACGCCGGGGCCGACGGGGCCTGAGACACCGACCGCGCCGGCCCCCCCGCGGGGCCCGTCGCGCGGTTCGCCGCACCTGCCGGTGTTGTTCTGCGGCAGGCGCATCCCATAACGTCCCCAGGGGCCCCGGCCCCTTCGAGGGAGATCAGGACGGCGAGATGAGCGACAAGACGGACCCCGATCAGACGCCCGCCAAGGGGAAGACCCCCGACGGCGCGACGGAGGCGACGGAAACGGAGACCCCGTCCGTCGATCCCACCGACGCGCCCCCGCGTCCGGACGGGATCGAGGACGCCGCGACCGTCGACGACATCCCCCCCGGCGAGATGACCGCCGAGGAGGCCGAGCGCGCCGCCGCCCTCCCCGGCGCCGACCCCTACGCGGCCCCCGACGCCGTGCCGGGCGACGAGACCCCGCACCCGGACGCCCCGGACGCCGGCCTCGACCCCATCGCGTCGGCCGAGCTGCGCGAGGCCCAGGACGCCGAGCGCCCCCATTCCGACCGCCCGGACGAGGACTTCCCCCACGGAGACGGCTCCACCTGGCCCGAGGATCGCCCCGACGAGCTCGCCGCCGGCCTCGACAGCGGCGCCGACTACGATGCGCGCCCCGAAAATGCCCGCCCGGTCGAGGATCGCGACCGCGACGCCCCCATCGAGGACGACCCGTTCCACGACGAGCATGACGAGCACGCCCGCTCCGGCCTCGCCGCGCGGGCCCTGCAGGCGCTGGTGATCCTGCTGGTGGGCGCGGGCCTCGCGCTGTGGCTGCTGCCGCGCGTCGCCCCGCACCTGCCCGCGTCCATCGCCCAGGTCGTGCAGGCCCCCGGCCAGATCACCGAGGACGATCTCACCGCCCTGCGCGCCGAGATCGAGGAGGCCAACGCCACCCGCATCTCCGCGCTCGAGGCCCGTCTCGACGAGACCGGCGGGACCCCCGACCTCGCCGCGCTGGAAGGCCGGGTGGCCGAGCTGGAGAGCCGGCTCGAAGCCCTCGGCGCCCCGGCCGGCGACGGCGACGGCCTCGCCCAGCAGGTCGAGGACCTGGCCGCCGCCCAGTCGAACCTGCGCGCGCAGCTCGATTCGTTCTCGGGCAGCCTGTCCAGCCTCGGCGACGACGCCGGCAACCTGCCGCCCGAGGCCGCCGAGCGCCTCGCCGGCTTCGGCGCCGCCACCGAGGCGCTGCGCGCCGAGCTGGGCTCGGTCTCCGGCCGGGTCGACGCGCTCGCCGCCCGCCTCGACGAGGCGGAGTCCCGCTTCGACGAGCGCGCCTCGGCCGCAGAGACCGCCGCCGAGGACGCCC
>CAXGVP010000363.1:0-4662 GCA_964013055.1 uncultured Albimonas sp. | reverse complement strand
CGCCGACCTCTCGGCCGCCCCGGTCGGCACCGGACCCTACCGGCTCGACGAACTGATCCCGCGCGAGCGCGCGGTGCTGGTCAAGCGGGGCGAGTGGTGGGGGGGCGACGTGGCGCTGGACCGGATCGAGTATCACGACCTCGGCCCCGATCCGCGCGCCTGGGGGGCGGCGCTGCGCGAGGGCCGTCTGGACATGGTCTACGAGACCACCGGAGAGTTCGTCGAGCGCTTCGACGCCCTGGAGCTGACCCGGTGGGAGACGTCCTCGGCCGCCACCATCACCTGCCGCATGAACCTCGCCGCCGAGGTCGACGGCCGCGCCCCCTATGCCGACCTGCGCGTGCGCCGGGCGATTCAGGGGGCGGTGGACCCGGAGGTGGCGCTGGAGCTGGGCTACGCCGGCCGCGGCCGGACCGCCGAGAACCACCACGTCGGCCCCATGCATCCCGAGTATTTCCCCCTGCCGCGCCGCCGCCCCGACCCCGCGCAGGCCCGCGCCCTGCTGGCGGAGGCGGGGATGGAGGCGTTCGAGCACGAGCTGGTCTCGATCGACGACGACTGGCGGCGCGCGACGGCGGACGCCGTGGCGGTGCAGCTGCGCGACGCCGGCGTCAGGGTGCGGCGGCGGCTGGTGACCGCCCCCGACTACTGGGCGCGATGGACCCGCTGGCCCTTCGCCGCGACCGACTGGAACATGCGTCCGCTGGGGGTGCAGGTGCTGGCGCTCGCCTACCGCTCGGGCGCGGCGTGGAACGAGACGGGCTTCGCGGATCCCGAGTTCGACGCGCTGCTCGACCAGGCGCTCGCCCTGCCCGACCCCGACGCCCGCCGCGCGCTGATGGAGGAGATCGAGCGCCGCCTGCAGGACGCCGCGGTCATCGTGCAGCCCTACTGGCGCACGCTGGTCCGCCACGCGGTCGCGCAGGCGAAGGGGGTCGGGATGCACCCGATGCTGGAGCATCACCACGACCTGTGGTCGCTCGACGCCTGAACTGGTCGCGCCCCGAAACGAAAAGGGCCCGTCGCCAAAGGGTAAGCGACGGGCCCGAGGCCAGAAATGCTTTCGCGTATTCCGACGGGGTCACCCGACGATGAGCATCGCCATGGCGACCAGCGTCATCAAGGGTCCGGCGGCCGTGCCAAGCCCCAGAAGAACCGCTTCGATCTTGTCCATGACACCCTCTTCTTCGTGAACCTTACTATCCGATCTAGGTCCGCCGCATTCGCCGTCAAACCGGCGCCGTTGTTCCAAGGCGCGGAATCCGACCTCGCGCCCGGCAAAGCCTTGTTCGAAATGCAATTTGTTAACGTAAAAAAAATGCGCGGCCGTGGCGGCCGCGCAACGCTTGGTTTTCCCTCGGGATCGTCGGCCCGCCCCGCGGCTGTCTTGCGGGGCGCGGCGCTCAATCCTCGGTGGTGAGGACGACGCGGCCGACGACGTTGCCTTCGGCCAGATCCACGATCGTGTCGTAGGCCTTTTCCAGCGGGCGGACGGTGATCGGAACCGACTTCACCTTGCCGGCTTTCACCAGCTCCATCAGCTCCTTGAGGTCGTTGCACGAGCCCACGTAGGAGCCGCGCACCGTCAGCGAGAGCTGCGGCAGCTTGGGCAGCGGGGCCTTGAAGGTGCCGCCGTGCAGGCCGACGATCACATAGCGGCCGGTCTTGACCAGACCGTTGAAGCCCAGCTGCGAGGTCGCCTCCATGCCCACGGTGTCGAGCACCGCCAGCAGCTTGTTCTTGGACTTCGCCTTCAGGGCGGCCAGCGCGTCGGCCTCCTCGCGCACGTCGATGGTCTCGTCGGCGCCCATGTCCACGGCGGCGGCGAGCTTCTCCTGCCCCATGTCGACCGAGATCACGTTCTTGAAGCCCATCGCCTTGGCGATGGTGATCGCCGCCAGCCCGAGGCCGCCCGCGCCCATGATCGCCAGCCACTCGTCGTCATGGATCGGCAGCAGCTTCTTGAGCGCGGTGTAGACCGTCACGCCCGAGCACGCATACGGCGCGGCGATGGTCGGGTCGACGTCGCCGATGTCGACCAGGAACTTCGCGTCCGGCACGATCACATGGGTCGAGAACCCGCCCGGGCGCACCACGCCAAGCGCCTGCATCTTCTCGCAGTCGTTCTCGCGCTCCTCCTCGCAGGCGCGGCAGTGGCCGCAGCCGATCCAGGGGTGCACCAGCATGGTCTTGCCGATCGGCGCGTCCTCGACGTCGGGACCCGCGGCCACGACCTCGCCCAGGATCTCGTGGCCCAGCGTGTGCGGCAGCTTCATGCCGCGGTCTTCCATGCGGAACTTCTGGCCGTCGCCGTAGTCGAAATAGCCCTCCCAGATGTGCACGTCCGAGTGGCACACGCCCGAGCGGCGCACGCGGATCAGCACCTCCTTGCCGGTGGGGGTCGGGTCCTCGCGCTCGATCATCTCGAACGGCTTGTGCCACTCCACCACGCAATAGCTCTTCATCTCGCTCTCCTCCCGTTTGGCGGGCCGCGCCGGTTCGCGGCGGCCCGAAGTCGATCCGGCTCCCACCCGGAGCCGGGGGTCTGGCGGCCCCTCGCAGGGCCGCGGTTCCGTCGGCCCCTTGCCGGAGCCGAGGGCGTCAGATCGTGCGGCCCCCGTCCACCTCGAGGATCACGCCGGTGATGAAATCCGCCTCGTCCGAGCACAGGTAAAGCGCGGCGTTGGCGATGTCGCGCGGGGTCGAGAGCCGGCCCAGCGGCACCGAGGCGCGGAAGGCCGCGCGCTTCTCGGGCGTGTCCTCGCCCATGAAGGTGGCCAGCAGCGGCGTCTCGCCCGCCACGGGGGCGAGGCAGTTGACCCGGATGTTCTCGGGCGCGAACTCCACCGCGAGGGAGCGCGACAGCAGGTTCACCGCGCCCTTGGTGGAGTTGTACCAGCTCAGCCCCGGCCGCGGCCGGATGCCGGCGGTCGAGCCGATGTTGAGCATCACGCCCCCGCCCTGGCCGCGCCAGGCCGGGATCGCCACCTGGCAGAAGTTCCAGATCTGCTTGACGTTGATCGCGTAGACCCGGTCGAATTCCTCTTCCGTGGTCTCCAGCGCGGGCTGGTTCCTGTGCGACCAGCCGGCGTTGTTCACCAGCACGTCGACGCCGCCCATCTTCGCCTCGCAGGCCTCCCAGGCCGCGGCGACCGAGGCGCGCGAGGAGACGTCGCAGCCCACCGCGAAGGCGCCGTGGCCGATGCGGCCGGCGGCCTGCGCGGCCTTGCCCTCCTGGATGTCGAGGATGGCGACCGTCGCGCCCTCGGCCGCGAAGCGCTCGGCGATGCCCTCGCCGAAGCCCTGCGCCCCTCCGGTGACGATGCACCGCTTGCCCTGCATCCGCCCCGCTTCGGTCGACATCGCATTCCTCCCGGTATGTCGGTTTGGCGCGAACCCTGACGCGGGCGGGCGGGAAGATCAAGCGGCCTCGGGCGGTTCCGCGATGCACCATGCGCCTGCCGCAACGCCGCGAAACCGCCGGGGAATCCTTGACGCGCCCGCCGCTTCGCGGCCCCTTGGACGGGAGCGGAGCAAGGGAGGCCGGCATGGGCATCGGCGAGTGGATCATCGTGGCGCTGCTGGTCGTGGCGGGCCTGATCGGCCTGCATGCCGCGCGCCTCAAGCGCGGCCAGCGCGCGGCCGAGGCGGCGGCGCCCCGGATCGGCAAGACCACGAAGGTCCCCGGCGGCGCGATCCACTGGGTCGAGGCGGGCGAGGGCCCGCCCATCGTCCTGATCCACGGGCTCGGCGGCCAGTTCCGCCACTGGACCTACGCGGTGGCCGAGAAGCTGGCCCCGAGCTACCGGGTGATCTCCATCGACCGCCCCGGCTCGGGTTACTCCGAGCGCGAGGCGGACGACCACGCCGCCCTCTCGATCCAGGCCCGGATGATCGCCGATTTCCTCGACGCCGAGGGCATCGAGAAGCCGCTGGTCGCCGGCCACTCGCTGGGCGGCGCGGTGACGCTGACCCTGGCGCTGGAGCACCCCGGCAAGATCTCGGGCTTCGCGTTGGTGGCGCCGCTGACCCATCCCGTCTCGAAGCCGCCCGAGGCCTTCGCGGGGCTTGCGGTGCGCAGCCCCCTGATGCGGCGCGCGCTGGCCTGGACGCTGGCGGTGCCGATGGCGAAGAAATACGCCGAAGCCACGCTGGCGATGGTCTTCGCGCCCGAGCCTGCGCCCGACGATTTCGTCACCCGCGGCGGCGGCGTGCTGGGCCTGCGCCCGCGGGCCTTCGTCTCGACCTCCGCCGATTTCGTGCATTCGGTGGGCATCGCCGAGCTGTCCCCGAAATGGGAGGCGATCGCCCTGCCCGGCGGCGTGCTCTACGGCGACAAGGACGCGCTGCTCGACTACCGCGAGCAGGGCGAGGCGCTGGTCGCCCGCCTGCCGCATCTCGACTGGACGGTGCTGCCGGACCGCGGTCACATGCTGCCGATCACCGCCCCCGACGAGACCGCCGCCTTCATCCGACGCATGGCCGAGCGCGCCTTCGCCCCCGCCGCCGCCCCGTCGACCTGAGGCCGCCCCCCGCCGCTTTCGCAACCGCCGACGGTCTCGAACCCTGCGCCACGGGGACGCCACGGGGGCGCCCCGGGCTCGACCCCGGGCCTCTCGCGGCCCGCCGCCGGCGCCGACCTCGGCCGTCTCGCGCCGCGCG
>CAXGVP010000362.1:0-4687 GCA_964013055.1 uncultured Albimonas sp. | reverse complement strand
CGACCCGGCCGTCGAGGATCAGGTGCATGTCGCGCCCGGGGCGGCTCTGTTCGAGGATCAGCTCCCCCGGCGCGTAGCTCGAGGTCCGGCCCAGCACCGCGACGCGCCGGATCTCATGCCCGCGCAGGCCGCGGAACAGGGCGCTGCGCTGGGCGAAGTCGTCCGACAGCCGCACCCGGATCAGGTCCCAGACGGTCACGATCGGGGTCATCACCAGCAGCGCCGGCGTCAGGGTGACGTCGACCAGCAGGGCGGCCATCATCACGATCGCCGCCAGCAGGCCGAACTGCTCGATCGAGGCGAAGTTGGCGAAGCTGAGCACCAGGAATCCCGCGCACAGCGCCATCGAGGAGGCGGTGACCGGTTGCAGCTCCTGCTCGATCGAGCGGCGGATCGCTTCCTCGTTGTCGGCGCTGGTGCGCAGCTCCTGCGAGTAGCGGGACATGAAGTGGATGGTGTCGTCGACGGCGATGCCCAGCGCGATCACCGCGACGGGGAAGGTCGCCGTGCCCAGCGGGATGTCGAGCAGCCCCATCGCGCCGAAGTTGATCAGGATCGGCACCATGTTGGGCGCCATCGCCATCAGCCCCGCGCGCAGCGAGGCGAACAGCAGCGAGATCACCACGAACACCGCCCCGAACACATAGGCGAGGTTGGTCACGATCTCCCGGCTCATCCGGTCGGAGGAGGCCGCGATCAGCACCGCCTCGCCGGAGACCGTCACCGTCAGGTCCTTCGACATCTCGCGCTGCACGAAGTCCAGGATCGCGGGCCCCTCGCGGGTCATCGCCGCGCTGCCCTTGAGGTGCGAGCGCACCAGGATCGCGGTGCGCGACATGTCGAAGTCGGCGAAGCGCTCCAGCGTGCGCGGGGCCATCAGCAGGGTGTACTGCGCGATCAGCTCGGGGCTGTCGGGGGTGACGAAGAAGGCCGGGTCGCCGCCGTTCATCTCCTGGTGGGTCTTGCGCATGAACAGGTCGAAGCCGATCACGTCGCCGTGGCGCTCGCGCAGGAAGTCGGTCAGGCGGGCGATGCTGGCGAGCGTGCGGGGGTCCTTCAGCCCGCCTTCGCGGCCGGTGTCGACCTCGATCACCATCAGCGTGGTGCCCGACAGGTCGCGGCCCTGCGCGGCCAGCTTCTGGCGGATCGGGTCGCTCTCGCGGAAGAAGGCGAGGAAGTCGTTGTCGACCACCACCCGCGTCGCCGCCAGCCCCGCCCCGAGCGACAGGGCCGCCGCCGCGACCAGCACCCATCGGCGATGATGGAGCGCGAGATGGGTCAGCGCCCGCTCGGCCCCGCGCATCAGCCGGATCTCGGGCCGCCTGAAGGCCCGCGGCGCCGGCATCGCCCGCAGCAGGTGGGGGGTGACCAGCACGGTCAGGATGAAGTTGATCGCGATCCCGAACGACGCGCCGACGCCGAACTGGGCGATCATCGGGATCGGGTGGGGCGCCAGCGTCAGGAAGCCGAACAGCGTGGTCACCGAGGTCAGCACGATCGCGAGGCTGGAGTGGCGCATCATCGCCCGCACCGCCTCGGGCCGGCTGCGGCCCTTGCGCAGGCCGGCGGCGTATTCGGCGACCAGGTGGATGTCCTCGGTCGAGCCGATGATGAACAGCAGCGTGGGGATGATCACGCTGACCGGGTTGATCGCGAAGCCCAGCATCGACATGAAGCCCAGCGTCGCCACGATCGACAGGATCCCGGTGATCGTCGGCAGCAGCACCGCCAGCCCCGAGCGGAAGAACAGCGTCAGCACCGCCGCCACCGCCACCAGCGCCAGCGGCCCCAGCTGGCGCCCGTCGGCGGCGATGTTCTCGAGGATCGCCACCTTCAGCATCGGCGCGCCCGAGAGGTAGATCTCCACCCCGTCGCCCAGCCGCGCCCGCTCGCGGTCGAGCACCGCCTCGATCTCCTGGGACAGGCGCTTCTCGAAGGCGCCGTCCTCGGGGCGGCTCTCGATGAAGGCCTGGATGGCGGTGGCGGTTCCCTCGGCGTTCAGCACCTCGCCGCGCAGCAGCAGGTTGCTCAGCGCGTCCTCGCGCAGGGCGGCGGCCTCCTCGGCCGTCTCGGGCGGGGCGCGCATCAGCTGGTCGGTGTCGAGCGTCCCCTCGGACCCGCGCAGGTTCGAGACGCTGGCCAGGCTCACGACCTTGCTGACCCCGTCCAGCCCCTCGATCCGGTAGGCGGCCTCGTCGACGCTGGCCAGGATCTCGGGCGTGAACACGTCGTCGGCGCGGAACACGACGGTGAAGGCGACGTCGTCGCCGAAGGTCTCCTTGATCGCCTTGTATTTCAGCGTCTCCGGGGCGTCCTGCACGATCAGGCCGGCGGCCGAGGTGTCGATGCGGATCTGCGGCAGCCAGGCGCCGAAGCCGATCATCACCGCCAGCAGGATCGCCATCGAGCCGAACGGACGGCGCACGATCCAGTCGCCGATCCCCTGCACGAGCTTGAGCATCGTCTCTCCTCGGCGCGCGCGCGGCCGTTCAGCGGTAGCGCGAGCGCCGCTTGATGTTCTGGGTGGCGAAGGTCTCCTCGGGGATGTCCGTGTCGATCTCGCGCTCTTCGTTGACGGTCTCGGTGGCGGTGCCCGAGCGCTCGGTCTCGATGCGCGAGACATTCGCCCGCCACGCCTCCCCGCCCACGTTCACGAGGTCCGAGTAGATCGCCCGCTTCAGCAGGCGGTCGCGATGGTCGTAGTAGTCGGTGCGCACCGTGACGTAGAGGTCCTTGAGGATGTAGTTCACCCGCAGGCCGTAGCCGCTCTCCTCCTTCTCGGTGGGGGTGGCGGGGCGCGCCTCGACCACGTAGACGGCGCGGCCGTCCAGCGTCTCCTCGCCCTTCAGCGTGTAGTCGTGGACCTCCAGGTCCTCGGCGCGCATGTCCTCGTAGGCGATGTCGGAGCCCATGAAGGCGTTCTTCTTGCTGCCGCCGACGATGCGCTTCACGTCGCCCGAGGCGGGCAGGTAGAGCCACTGGTCGTCCTCGACGTCGCCCGGCTGCTCCCAGGTCAGCAGGCCGACGTTGGCGATGTCGTGGGGCGAGAGGTACTTCACCAGCGAGCGCGCCTGCCCGTCGGCGTTGCGGATGCGCAGGGTCGCCATCCGCCGGTCCTGCCGCCGGCCCTTGGAATTGATCAGCGTCATCGTGCTGAGCGAGACCTCGGAGTCGGTGTCGTGCCGGTCCTTCTGGGTCTGCATGATCTCGCGGCCGGTCTGCGCCTCGGCCGCGCCGGCGATCAGCATCGCCGCGCAGGTCAGCCCGAAGCCGATCCGGCGCAGGCCCCCAATCCAGCGCTTCATGGTCGTTTCCTTTCGCAACAGACGCTCAAAACACGATCTCGACCGAGGCGTAGAGCCGGTCGTTGCCGGTGTAGGCCCCGAAGAACGAATCCCGCGGCCCCTCGAAGACCTGCAGCCCCACCGCCAGCGTCGCCTGGTCGTCGAGATCGTGCGTCAGGCCCAGGTCCAGGGTCCAGTCGGCATCCTCGACGTTGACCGCGCCGCTGGCGGTCGCGGTGGTGTCCTCGTCGACCTTGAACTCCAGCTTGGCGAGGACCGAGTTCGCCAGGCTTCGGTCGAAGGCGGTGCGCACGAAGGCGTTGGACTGGGGGGCCCTGCGGGTCACATGCTCGAAGGCGTATTCCGCGGTCAGGCCGATCTCGTCCACGCCCTGCATCGGCTCGTCCTTCCACTCGCGGCGGAAGCCGATCACGGCGGTGACGTAGTCGTCGTCCTGGCGCGATTCCCGGGTCAGGTGCAGGCTGGTCTCGCCATGGATCTCGTAGTCGCCCGCGATGGTCGAGAAGCCGCCGCCGAGCTCGGTGTAGTGCGGGTAGACCGAAACCAGGTTCAGCACGCCGCCGGTCAGCGTCTGGGCGATCACCGGGTTGGTGGCGGGCCCGTGCACCGCCGTCGCCGACAGGTCCCAGCCGGAGACGAGGGTCGAGGAGGTCACGCGCGCCCCGAAGGTCGAGCTGTCGAGCCCCGCCGGCGGCAGGTCCCGCCGCCCCACGTCGACCGTGGGCCGGAAGCCGAGCGTCGGGGCGACGGCGTCGGCCAGCGGGTCGGTCGAGCGCGACCATCGGTTGTCCTGCGGCGGCAGCCGGTCGGGGGTGAACCAGGGCACGAAGACCAGCTGCACGCCCACGTCCTGCGTGCCGTAGCCGAGCGTCAGGGCAGGGGCGCCCAGCTTCTCGGTCTCGGGCAGGTCGAGCTTGTCGCGCGCGTTGAGGTCGTCGGTGGGGCTGTAGAGGTCGGCCGCCCCCCAGCTGAACAGCTGCTTGCCCAGCGTCAGCGTCCACGGTCCCTCGATGCGGGAGATCCACGCCTCCTCCGCCCCCAGCGCCGGTCGGCGGCGGCCGCGCTCGTCGAGGCGGATGCCCCAGCCGGCGCGGTCGCCGGTGTCGGCGTTGATCTCGGGGGTGAAGCGGACCTCCCACGAGTCCAGGATCGGGCCGGCGAACTCGGCGCTCAGGCGGGCGAAGCCCAGCACCTGATCGTCGCCGGGGAACGCGGCGCGGTGGGCGAAGGTCGACAGCTCCACCCTGATCGGCGCGTAGTCGACCAGCGCCTCGAGATCCTCGAGCAGGCGCGCGCCCGTGCTCTCCTGCGCCTGCGCGCCGCCCGTCGCGGCCCCGAGACAGAGGGCGAGCGCGCCCCGGCGGATCGCGTCGCGCCCGTTC
>CAXGVP010000361.1:0-4691 GCA_964013055.1 uncultured Albimonas sp. | reverse complement strand
CGCCCAGCGCCGTCTGGGCGAGGCCCGCCGCCTGCTCGCCCACGGCCACCTGATGGTCGAGGAAGTGCTCGGCGGCGACGAGGGCGAGGACATGGGCGAGGCGCTCGCCGCCTTCGCCCAGGCCCGAACCCTGCTCGAGGAGGTGGCCGCCGTCGCGCCCTCCACCGCCGCCGCGCTGGCGCCGCTGCCCGCCGCGGTGACCCGCTTCTCGGACCTCGCCGCATCCCGGCTCGCCGCCAGCCGCTCCCAGGCGGGGGAGGAGGCGCGGACCCTCGCCGCCTTCGACGCCGCCTTCGACCGCTTCATGGCCGCCGCCGACGAGGCCGAGGAGCTGATCCATGACGCGATGCAGGAAGGCCTGGCCGAGCTGCGCGGGAACGAGCGCGTCGCCACCCTGCTGCCGCTGGTCGCGATGCTGGCGCTGGCCGCGCCCTCGCTGATCGCCTGGCGCTGGCTGTCCCGCTCGATCGGCGGCCGCCTCCAGGACCTGACCGAGACCCTGCGCCGGGTCAACGCGGGCGACCTCGACGCGCCCTCGCCCGCCTGGCGCTCCAGCGACGAGGTCGGGGAGCTGCGCGACGGCCTCGACGCCTTCCGCAAGGCCCAGGCCGACCGCGTGCGGATGGAGGCCGAGACCCGCGCCCGCGAGCAGGAGGCGGTGCTGCGCGCCGAGCAGGCCGCGCGGCTCAACGCCCGCCTCTCCGACCTGGCCGAGGCGGCGGCGAAGGGCGACCTCTCCCGCCGGCTGGGGAACGGCCATGGCGCGGCCGAGCTCGACCGGCTCGCCTCCGACGTCGACCGGCTGATGGCGGCGGTCTCCGAGGCGGTCTCCGCCGTCGGCGGCGCGCTGGGGGCGCTGGCCCGGGGCGACCTCTCGCGCGGGATGCCCGGGCGCTTCGACGGCGCCTTCGCGACGCTGGCCGCCGACGCCCAGCGCGCCGGCGTCAACCTCTCCGAGATGCTGGGCGAGGTGCGCGCCCGCGCCGGCCGCGCCGGGACCGAGACCTCGACCCTCGCCCAGGACAGCCGCGAACTGGCCGCGCGCGCCGAATCCCAGGCCGCCGCGCTGGAGGAGACCTCCGCCGCCGCCGAGGAGATGTCGGCCCGCGTCAAGTCGACCGCCCAGCGCTCCGGCGCCGCCGCCGAGGACGCGCGCCTGGCCGAGAGCCGCGCGCAGGAGGGTCGCGGCGTGGTGGTCCGCTCCTCCGAGGCGATCCGCGCGATCCGCGACAGCTCCGGGCGGATGGCGGAGATCGTGGGGGTGATCGACTCGATCGCCTTCCAGACCAACCTCCTGGCCCTGAACGCCGCCGTCGAGGCGGCCCGCGCCGGCGAGGCCGGCAAGGGCTTCGCCGTCGTCGCCGCGGAAGTGAGGACGCTCGCCCAGCGCAGCGCCGAGGCCGCCCGCGACATCGGCCGCCTGATCGAGGACTCCGGCGCCAAGGTCGAGCAGGGCGTGACCCTCTCCGAAGACGTCGACGGCGCGCTGAACGGCATCCTCGAGGTGATCACCCGCCTGAGCGGCGCCATCGCCGAGATCAGCGACGAGAACCGCCAGCTCTCCGCCGCCGTGGCCGAGACCACCGCGGTCCTGCGCGCCCTCGACGACGACACCCAGCGCAACTCGGCGGCCGCCGAGCGCACCGCCGCCGCCGCCTCCGCCCTCGACGGCCTGATGTCCGAGGTCGACGAACTGACCGCCCGCTTCAACCTCGCCCCCCCCACCGCCTCCGCCCGCGCCGCCTGACCCGGCCCCCCCCAGGTCGCCGGCAAGCCGCCTCCCCGGCCCGGAGGCGCCCTGCGGGCGGGCCTGGACCTGCGGCAGGCGGCGCGCCCGAGCCGAGGCGTCCCGCCTGGCCCGCCGCTCCGCCCCCCCCTCCCCGGCGCCCCCGCCGCAGGCCGTCGTCCCGAAGCGCCGGCAAGCCGGCGATCGGTCTACAGGCGCCCTGCGGGCGGGCTCGGGCGTGGGGCAGGCGGACCGCCCGGACCGGGGCGTCGCCAGGGGGCGCCCCTGCGCCGGACAAGTCTCCGACGGGCCTGTTGCAGGCCGTCGCGCCGAGGCGCCGGCAAGCCGGCGATCGGCCTACAGGCGCCCTGCGGGCGGGCTTGGGCGTGGGGCAGGTGGTGCGCCCGGACCGGGGCGTCGCCATGGGGCGCCGCCGCGCCCGACAAGTCTCCGACGGGCCTGTTGCGGGCCGTCGTCCCGGAGCGCCGGCAAGCCGGCGATCGGTCTACAGGCGCCCTGCGGGCGGGCTTGGGCGTGGCGCAGGTGGTGCGCCCGGACCGGGGCGTCGCCAGGGGGCGCGGCTGCGCCCGACAAAACTCCGACGGGCCTGTTGCAGGCCGTCGCGCCGAGGCGCCGGCAAGCCGGCGGTCGGTCTACGGGCGCCCTGCGGGCGGGCTTTGGGGGGCGGCGGATGGTGCGCGTCGTCCCGCCGGTGGCGTGTTGTCCCGATCTGGGGCGGATTACCTCAACCGATCTGATTTAAGCGGGCGCGTCGCCTCTTCTGTTTCGGGCCCGTCAGACCTGCATCACATAGGTTCCCGGCGCGTCGCAGAGCGGGGGGAGGCCGGCGTCGGGGCGGCCCATCGGCGGGGGGGCGACCTGCGCTCCGGCGCGGGGCGAGAGCCAGTCGAACCAGGCGGGCCACCAGCTGCCCTCGGCAGGCGCCGCCGCGTCCAGCCACTCGTCCGGCGTCCGCCAGGGCGCGTGCGCCGGCGTGCAGAGCAGCCGGAAATGGCGATGCCTGTGGCCGGGCTCGGAGACGATGCCGGCGTTGTGGCCGCCCGAGGTCAGGGCGAAGGTCACCTCCGCGTCGAACAGCAGATGCGCCTTGTAGACCGAGCGCCAGGGGGCGACGTGGTCGGTCTCGGTCCCCACCGCGAACACCGGCTGGCGGATGTCCGACAGCGCCACCGCCGCTCCGTCCACCTCGTAACGTCCTGCGGACAGGCGGTTTTCCAGGAACAGCCGGCGCAGGTACTCGGAGTGCATCCGGTAGGGCATCCGCGTCGCGTCCGCGTTCCAGGCCATCAGGTCCGACGAGGGCGCGCGCTCTCCCATCAGGTATTCGCGCACGATGCGCGACCACACCAGGTCGTTCGAGCGCAGGATCTGGAAGGCGCCGGCCATCTGGCTGCTCTCCAGCACGCCCTGTTCCCACATCATGTCCTCGAGAAAGGCGATCTGGCTGTCATTGATGAACAGCATCAGCTCCCCGGCCTCCGAGAAATCCGCCTGCGCCGCCAGCAGCGTCAGCGAGCCCAGCCGTGCATCCCCGTCGCGCGCCATCGCCGCCGCCGTCAGCGTCAGCAAGGTCCCCCCCAGGCAGTAGCCGCAGGCATGCGCCCGCGCCGCTCCGGTGATCTCCAGCGCCGCCTCGAGCGCGGCCAGCAGCCCCTCCCGCCGGTAGTCGTCCATGCCCAGGTCCCGGTCCGAAGCCGTTGGATTCAGCCACGAAATCGCAAACACCGTGTAACCCTGGGCGACCAGATGGCGGATCAGCGAATTCTCCGGCCGCAGGTCGAGGATGTAGTATTTCATGATCCAGGCCGGGACGATCAGCACCGGCTCCTCATGCACCGTCGGGGTCGTCGGCGCATACTGGATCAGCTCCATCAGGCGCGTGCGCAGCACCACCTTGCCGGGCGTGACCGCCACCTCCTCGCCCGGGGTGAAGGCCGGATCGCGGGGCGCGGGGCGGCCGGAGACGACGCGCTCGAAGTCCTCCTGCCAGTTGCGGACCCCCTGCACGAGGTTGGCGCCGCCGGTGTCTCGCGTCCGCTCCAGCACCTCGGGATTGGTCCAGAAGAAGTTGGCGGGCGAGACCACGTCGAGCATCTGGCGCGCGGCGAAGGCGACCGCGCGCTCATGCGCGGGCGTCACCCCGCGCACGTCGGTGGTGGCGTTCCACCACCACTGCTGGGTCAGCAGGAAGGCCTGGTGCATGACGTTGAAGGGCGGGCGATGCCAGCCGGGCGCGTCGAAGCGGCGGTCGTGCTCCAGCGGCTCGATGCAGGGCTCTCCCTGGCCGCCGGCCATCGCGCAGCTCGCCATGTAGCGCTGCAGTTTCAGGGACTTGCGCAGGGCCTTGTCGACCAGCAGCATCCGCTTGCCGGGGGAGGCGGCCAGATGCAGCGCCCAGTCCGACCAGATGTCGAGCAGCGCCGCCGGCGACAGGCCCAGCGTCGCGCGCGCCAGCAGCGCGTGCAGCGCCCGGTCGAAGACCTCGCCCAGGGCCTCGGCGGCGGGCGGGGTCTCGGGCGCGGGCGCGGGGGGCGGCGGGGACCGCCGGCGGGCGGGGGCGTCGGGCTTCATCGCGACCTCCTGGTCGGTGCGTCACCGGGACCACATGCCACCGCCAGATGGGGAGGCGCCTTGATGCACCGCAATGCGACCGGCCGCGCGCCGTCGCAGGATGCGCGAAATCCCCCCGGCGGCATCGGCCGCGCAGAGACGGACCTGCACTCATGACCTCGCGCATCGGACGGATCCTGCTGATCGCGGCGGCGGCCCTGGCCGCGGGCTACGCCTTCCTCGCCTGGCGGGGCGCGGGCGAGGGCCTGCCCGAGGGCATCGTCGCCGGCAACGGCCGGCTGGAGGCGACGCAGGTGAACCTCGCCCCCCCGCGCGCCGGCCGCGTTGTGGAGGTGAGCGGGCGCGAGGGCGACCGGGTGGCGGCGGGGCAGAA
>CAXGVP010000360.1:0-4692 GCA_964013055.1 uncultured Albimonas sp. | reverse complement strand
CGCCTCAGGCTCGACCGCCACCAGCCGGCGCAGGCCGCTCAGGTAGGCGGCCATGCCCGAGATCAGCCCGCCGCCGCCGGTCGCCACCAGCACGGTGTCGGGGGCCGCCTGCGCCTCGAACTCCAGCGCCACCGTGCCCTGCCCGCACAGCGTCTCGTGGCTGTCGTAGGCGTGCACGGAGAGGGCGCCGGTAGCCTGCGCATGAGCCTCGGCGGCGGCGCGCGCCTCGTCGTAGCGCTCGCCGACCAGATGGGCCGTCGCGCCCAGCGCCCGGATCGCGGCGACCTTGGCGGGGTTGGAGACGGTGGGCACGAAGATCGTGGCCGGAACCCCGGTGCGCGCGGCCGCGAAGGCCACCGCCACCCCGTGATTGCCGCCCGAGGCCGCGACGACCCCCGCCGCCGGCGCCCGCCGGCACAGCAGGTTCGCGAAGGCGCCCCGGGTCTTGAACGATCCGCCGTGCTGCATGAGCTCGAGTTTCAGGAACAGCCGGAACCCCTCCAGGCCGAAATCCTGCGGGTCCACCTCGATCACCGGGGTGCGACGCACATGGGGCACGATCTGGCGGTAGGCGTCCTCGACGTCCTGGCGGCAGGTCAGCTTCAGCGCGGCGACGGGCATGGTCATGCTCCCGGGTCTTGAGTCTCGGCCCTCCGCATGGCACAAGTTCTCAACTTAGCAAAGAGGCTAACACTTGCAGGCGCACACTTCGCGAGCGACCCGGCGCGAGCCGGACACGCAGGACGCGGACGCGGCAGGCCCGAAGCCGGACCGCGCCACCGCAGAGCTGGTCGAGGCGCTCAAGGCGCTGGCCTCCGACAAGCGGCTGGCGGTGCTGGGCTGGCTGCGGGACCCCACGGCGCACTTCCCCCCGCAACGCGACGGGGACCTGGTGCGCGACGGGGTCTGCGCGGTGTTCCTGGCCGACAAGCTGGGCGTCAGCCAGCCGACGCTCCACCGTCACATGCAGCAGTTGATCAGCGCGGGCCTGGTGGTCGCCAAGCGCACCCGGCAATGGACCTTCTACCGACGCGACGAGCGTCGCATCGCCGCCCTCGCCGCCCGCATCGGCCAGGTGGTCTAGCCAGGCCCCCGCCCCCCCTGGCGCAGCGCCCGCAGCCGCAGCAGCGCCGCCAGCGCGCCGAGCGCGCCCACGAACCCCGCCGCCACCGGGCCGACGGCCCCGAAGGCGCCCAGCAGCCAGCCGAACAGCGGCCCGGCCGCGGCGAAGGCCAGGTTCATCGGCAGCGCCAGCCGGGTGACCATGCGCGCATAGGCATGCGGGTCGAACAGCTCCAGCGGCAGCGTCGCGCGGCACACCGACAACAGGCCCGTCCCCGCCCCGTAGATCGAGGCGAAGACCACCGCCGAGACGACGCTCCCGCCCCCCAGCCCCAGCGTGGCGAAGGCGACGGGCATGGCCCCTGCGGCGAGGATCGCGAGGCTGAGCGAGGGCAGCGGCGCGCCCAGCGCGAAATCCACCGCCCGCGCGGCCACCTGCGCCACGCCGACCACCGCGGCCAGCATCACCGCGGTCCGGGTCTCGGCCCCCAGCGCGGCCAGCGTCTCGGGCAACGCCACGCCGAGCCCCCAGGAGATCATCCCCGCCAGCGACATCGCCAGCGCCAGCCAGGCGAAGCGCGCCCGCTCGGCGGCGACGACCGCGGGGGCGATCACGGGGGCGGGGGAGGACGGCACGGCGGGCTCGCCTTCGCCCGGCGGGGCCGCGGGTGCGGGGGCGAGCAAGGGCGCCGGCGCCGGGCGCGGCCCGGGGACCAGCCAGTGCAGGGGGGCGCAGACCAGCAGGTTCGCCAGCGCATAGCCCGCCAGCGTGCCGCGCCAGCCCAGTTCGGGCTCCAGCCACAGCATCGCCGGGAAGGAACAGGTCGAGGCCAGCCCCGAGACCAGCATCGCCGCCGAGATCGCCCGCCGCGCGCCCGCGCCCAGGCGCTCGGCCAGCAGCACGTTGGCGCCGTTCGACAGCGCCATCGCGCCCCCCGCCCCCATCGCCAGCCAGGCGAGGAAATAGACGGCCGGGTTCGGGCTGGCCGCCAACAGCCCCAGCCCGCCCGCCAGCGTCAGCGAGCCCAGCGTCAGCAGGGGCCGCGCGCCGTGACGCTCGAACAGCGGGCCGAGCCAGGGCGACAGGCCCGCCATCGCCAGCAGGAAGGCCGAGGAGGCGCCGAAGGCCACCGCCAGCGGCATCCCCAGCGCCTCGGCCATCGGGCGGGCCAGCACCGCGGGGATCGAGTAGGTCGACCCCCAGCCGATCAGCTGGGTCAGCGCCACCGTCCCCGCCAGCCGCGCGGCGCCCGGAGCGGGGCTCGTCGGTCCCATGGCGGCCTCAGATCTCCCCGCGCCGCGACATCCGCCGCTCCAGCCAGCGCACCGCCTGGGAGACGAGGAGGATCAGCACCAGGTATTCCAGCACCAGGACCGTGTAGATCTCCAGCGGGCGATACTCGGTCACCACCAGCTCGTTGGCGCGCCGGGTCAGCTCCTGCATCCCGATCACCGAGACCAGGGCCGACATCTTGAGCATGTAGGCGAACTGGTTGGCCAGCGGCGGCAGGATCCGCCGGATCGCCTGGGGCAGGATCACGAAGCGCATCACCTGCAGGCGGTTGAGGCCCATGGACTGCGCCGCCTCGGTCTGGCCCTTGGGGATGGCCTGGATGCCGGAGCGGAAGATCTCGGCCTCGAAGGCGGAGTCCGACAGCGCCAGCGCCACCACCCCCGCCCAGAACACGTTGATGGCGATGCCCGCGACCACCGGCAGGCCGTAGTAGACCCACAGGATCAGCACCAGGATCGGGACCGCGCGCACGATCTCGACATAGGCGAAGTTGAAGCGTCGCCCCCAGCGGTTGCGCCCCACGCCCGGCAGGGCCACCAGGATGCCGACCAGCACCGAGATCGCCATGGCGGTGGCCGAGAGCAGGATGGTGTCCCACAGCCCGCCCAGCAGGAACAGCAGGTTCGACCGCCCCCCCGCCGTCCAGGGCGAGACCACATACCACCCCCAGGCCGCGCTCCCCTGCGCGCCGCCCCCGCACCCCGCCAGCGCCATCAGGGCGCCGAGCGCGATCAGCGGCGCGGTGCGAACCGGCCGGAAGCGGCGGGTGGCGGGCATGCGGAACCTCCGGGAGGGGGGCCGGCGCGCGGGCGCGCGCCCGGGCGGGGGCGATCGGCGCGGAGCCTAGCCGCATCGCCCCGCCCGCGGAACCCGCCCCGGCGCCGCCTCCGCCTGTCGTGACGACGCGCCCCCGCAGCCAGCCCCCCCCGCGCGTGCCCCGGGCTTGACCCGGGGCCTCCGCCGCCGGTCGCGACGATGCGGTCCCGCAACCGAGCCCCCTGGCGCCGGAGGCTCCTCGCAAGGTCCCCCCGCGCGCGCCCCGTGCTCTACCCTGGACCTCCCACGCCGGTCGCGACGAGGCGGTCCCGCAGCCCCGCGCCCCGCGCGGGAGGCCAGGCGCAAGGCCCCCCAACGCGGCGCCCCGGGCTTGACCCGGGGCCTCTCGCGGCGCGGCGTCGGAGCGCGGCGGGGAGAGGGTCCGGCGCCCGGCCCGCGCTCAGCGCGTCGCCAGCACCAGGGCGACGATGGCGAGGCTGACCAGCAGCACGCCCGCGATCTCGCGCCGTCCCGGGCGCTCGCCGAACATCAGGATCGAGGCGGCCAGGGTGAACGCCACCTCCACCTGCCCCACCACCCGCACCGAGCCCGCGTCCCGCAGCGCCAGCGCGCAGAACCAGCCCAGCGAGGCGCCCACCCCCGTCAGTCCCACCACGATCCCCGGCCGCCAGGCCCGCAGCAGGCGGCGCAGGTCGCCCCGCCGCCCGAGCTCGAGCTGCACCGCGGTCAGCCCCGCCTGCAGCAGCGTCACCGCCGCCAGCGCGGTGATCGCGCGCATCGCCGTGTCGCCCTCGGGCAGCGCCAGCGTGGCGCCGCGGTAGGCCACGGCCGACAGGCCGAACAGCCCGCCCGAGGCGATCCCCACCAGCGCCCGCCGGTCCGCCAGGGCGCCCAGCCTCAGCCCCTCGGGCGGGGAGGAGATCATCAGCACGCCGAAGACGCCGACCCCGATCGCCGCCCAGGCCGCCGGCGGCAGCCGGTCGCCCAGCAGCAGCGCGCCGAACAGCGCCGTCTGCAGCGTCTCGGTCTTGGTGTAGGCCATGGCGGCGGCGAAGTTGCGATGCGCGAACAGACCCACGATCAGCCGCGTCGCGGCCATCTGCGCAAGCCCCCCGCCGACGCAGAAGCCCAGGAAGGTCCAGTTCGGCGCCGGCGGCGCCTCCCCCCGCGCGAGGCACAGGGCTGCGAGGCCGGCCGCGGCCAGCGGCGCCGCGAAGACGAAGCGCGCGCCCGCGCCGCCGGCCGAGCCCAGCGCGCCGGCCAGGCGTTTCTGCAGCGCGAAGCGCAGGTTCTGAAGGAAGGCGGCGCCCAGCGCCAGCAGGACCCAGGTCTCCATGACCGGGCCATCAACGGGGTCGCGGGGCGGAATGTCAAACCGGGAAACGGTCCGGGCGCCCGGCAAGCGGCGCCGGCGCCCCCCGCGCGCGGACCGACGTTGCGGCGCGCGGCTCGCGCCTTTGCGACTGACATGTCCGAACGAAGTGCTATGGTCGCCCCAGCGCCCCGCCTGCCGCCGCCCTCGCGCGGCCCGGCTGCGGCGCGCGGGACCACATGGCCGG
>CAXGVP010000359.1:0-4704 GCA_964013055.1 uncultured Albimonas sp. | reverse complement strand
GGCTCCGCCCGCCTCCCTCGACCGTCCCTTGCCCCCGCCTGCGCCCTGCCCCGGATCCGGCCCGGGAGCCGGGACGGATCCGGGGCGGGGCGCCGCGGTCCGCGCGGGCTCAGAGAGCCTTCGCAGCCTCCATCAGCTTCGCGCCGAGATCGCCGGACTTCTCCAGGTACTCGTCATGGACGGGCTGGGCGGTGGCGCGCCAGGCCTCCATCTCCTCGGGCGTGGGCTCGTAGATGGCCATGCCGTTCTCCTTGGCGGCGGCATAGGCCTCGGCCTCGATGGTCGCCATCTCGTTGCGCACGGTCTCGTCGGCCGTCTCGGCGGCGGCGGTCAGGATCGCGCGCTGGTCGTCGGTCAGGCCCTCCCACCACTCGGTGTTGACCACCACGATGAACTCGATGTCGGCGTGGTTGGTCACCGTGATCGTGTCCATCACCTCCCACAGCGAGCGGGACTTCACGCCGGAGACGCCGGTCATGCCCACGTCGACGGTGCCGCGCTGGTAGGCGAGATACTGTTCCGAGCCCGAGATCATCGTCGGCGCCCCGCCGGCGGCCTCGGTGAAGTCGCCCAGCGTCTTGCCGAAGACGCGGACCTTCTTGCCCTCGAGATCCGCCGGCGCCTTCAGCGGCCCGCCGTTCGAAAGCAGGATCGCCCCCCCGTAGGCCTGCCACCACAGGACCGTCGCGCCGGTGTCCTTGATCGCCTCGTCGATGGGCCCGCGGATCGGGCCGCCCTTGGCGGTGGCGGCGCGGACCTTCTCGGGCGTGTCGAGCAGGAACGGCTGGTAGAAGATGTCCACCGCCGGGATGTCGCCCACATAGCGCGTCAGCGAGGCGACGCCCGCCTCGATCGAGCCGGAGCCCACCGCCTGCGGGACTTCCTTGTCCTTGTAGAGCTGGGCGCTGTCGTAGATCTCGACCTCGATGGCGCCGTCGGAGGCGGTCTCCACCTCCTCCTTGAACAGCGCCAGGTTCTGGCCGAGGTGGCTCTTGAGCGGCAGCTGCAGCGAGATGCGCATGGTCAGGTCGGCCGCCCAGGCCGGGGCGGTCGTCAGAGACAAGGCGAGCGCGGCGCCCGCCGCAAGGAATGCGGGTTTCATGGTCTTTCCTCCCTGTGGTCCGCGGTGTTTTTGTTGGTGTGCGGTCGACCCTTTGTTCCACGCGAAGCCGGGGCGGGCAAGATGCCGCGGGTCCCTCCCGACCCGCGCCGCCGCCTCGTCTTCCGGGCGCGCGCCACGCCACGGGCCCAAGCCCGCCCGCAGGGCGCCTCCGGGCCGGGGAACCCGGCCCTCGGTCAGCGGCGCGCCGGGGAACGCGGCCCCTGCCCGGCGGCGTGCCGGGGAACGCGGTCCCTGCCCGGCGGCGTGCCGGGGAACGCGGTCCCTGCCCGGCGGCGTGCCGCGGAACTCCCCCCCGACCAGCGACGTGCCGGGGACGCCGGCCCTCAGATGTCGAAGAACACCGTCTCGCCCTCGCCCTGCAGGCGGATGTCGAAGCGGTAGACCCCCGGCGCTTCCGCTTTCGCGATCAGGGTGGGGACCCGGCTTTTCAGCTCGATGCGGGCCAGCACCGGGTCCTCGGCGTTGGCGGCTTCCTCGTCGGGGAAATACATCCGGGTGTGCAGGCCGATGTTGATGCCCCGCGCGGCGATCCAGAAGGTGATGTGCGGGGCCATCGGCGCGCCGGTCTTGAAGGGCACGCGGCCGGGCCTGATGGTGTGGAAGACGAACTCGCCCGTGTCGGGGTCGCCGGCCGAGCGGCCGAAGCCGGTGAAGGCCGGGTCCGCCAGCCCGCGCGGGTCGCCCCGGCCGGGGTGCCGGCCCTCGGCGTCGGCCTGCCAGATCTCGATCAGCGCGTCGCGCAGCGGCGTGCCGGTTCCGTCGTAGACGGCGCCACGGATCTCGATCCGCTCGCCCTTCGTGGCCTCCGAGACCATGTCCGCGCCGATCTCGTGCTCGTAGACCTCGATCCCGCACATGCGCGGAAAGCAGCCGATGTGGACGTAGGGGCCGGCGGTCTGCGAGGGGGTTTCCTTCAGCTGGTCGGGCAGGCGCATCTCAGTTCCCCTCCAGCCGGTTCTCGAACAGGGTCGAGCGGCGGCCGCGCAGCACGATGTCGAAGCGATAGGCGCGCGCGTCCATCGGGATGGTGTTGGCCCAGTCGATCGGCGCGATCAGCCGCTCGACCGCCGCCGGGTCGGCGATGGTCCGCACGATGGGGCATTTCCAGATCATCGGATCGCCCTCGAAATACATCTGGGTGATCAGCCGCTGCGCGAAGCCGTGGCCGAAGACCGAGAAGTGGATATGCGCGGGCCGCCAGTCGTTCGGACCGTTCGGCCAGGGGTAGGCGCCGGGCTGGATGGTGCGGAAGCGATACCAACCCTCGTCGTCCGTGATGCAGCGCCCGCAACCGCCGAAGTTGGGATCCAGCGGCGCGAGATAGCTCTCCTTCTTGTGCCGGTAGCGCCCGCCGGCGTTGGCCTGCCAGACCTCGACCAGCGCGCCCGGCACGGGGCGGGCGTTCTCGTCCAGCACCCGGCCGTGGACGACGATGCGCGGGCCGACCGGAAGCTCCCCGGGCTTGGCGAAGTTCAGGATCAGGTCGTCGTCGAGCGGCCCCAGCCGGTCATGCCCGAACACCGGCCCCGTCATCTCCGAGAGCGTGTTGTCCAGCGCGATCAGCGGCTTGGACGGCGAGCGCGTGACCGAGGTCTTGTAGCCCGGCGCATAGGCCGGTGGGTGCTGGTCGCGGTCGCGGGCGAAGAAGGCGCCCGGCAGGCCCCCGGGACTATTGCGCATCTTCCGCCTCCTCGATGCGGTCGGCCAGGATCTTCTTGGCCAGCCGGAAGGCGGTGTTGGCGGCCGGCACGCCGGCGTAGACGGCGACATGCAGCAGCATCTCGCGGATGTCCTCGGGCGTGGCGCCGGTGTTCTCGGTGGCGCGGCAGTGGAGCTGGAACTCCTCCTCCCGCCCCAGGCCCGCCAGCAGGGCCAGCGTGACCAGCGAGCGCTCGCGCTTGGTCAGCTGGTCGCCGGACCAGACCGTCCCCCAGGCGCCCTCGGTGATGAAGTCGACGAAGGGGGCGTCGAAGGGGGTCGCGGTCCCCTGGCTGCGGTCCACATGCGCGTCGCCCAGGACGCTGCGGCGGGTGGCTTCCCCAAGGGTGCGGCGGTCAGTCAAGGTTGTGCTCCGAGATGAAGGTCACGAGCATCGCGGCGCAGGTGCGCGGATGCTCGACGCAGGGGATGTGGCCGGCCTGCCGGACCACCTCGAAGCGGGCGCCGGCGATCAGTTCGGCGGTGGCCTCGACCAGCTCCGGCGGGGTGGCGCCGTCCTCGTCGCCGACCATCGCCAGCACCGGCAGCGAGAGCTTGCGCGCCGCGTCGCGCAGGTCCGCGTCGCGCAGCGCGGCGCAGCAGCCGGCATAGCCCTCGACCGTCTGGCGGCAGACCATGTTGCGCCAGATCGCCAGTTCCTCGGGGCGGTTGGCGCGGAAGGCGGTGGAGAACCAGCGCTGCATCAGACCGTCGGCCAGCGCCTCGATGCCGCTTTCGCGCACCTGCTCGATGCGCTGGTTCCACATCGAGGCCTCGCCGACCTTGGCGGCCGAGTCCATCAGCACCATCGCGCGCACCAGGTCGGGCCGCCGCGCGGCCAGCGACTGGGCGATCAGCCCGCCGATCGACAGGCCCACCACCAGCGCCCGGTCCACCTCCAGGTGGTCGAGCAGCGCGGCGAGGTCGTCGGCCAGCGCCTCGATCGTGTAGGGGCCGGGGGGGCAGTCGGACAGGCCGTGGCCGCGCTTGTCGTAGCGGATCAGCCGCAGCCGGGCGGGCAGCACGGCGGCCATCGCGTCCCAGACCCGCAGGTCGGACCCGAGCGAATTGGCGAACACGACCGGCAGTCCGCCGCGGTCGCCCTCGTCGCGATAATGGATGACGCCGGCGCCTGCGCGGAACGCGTGCATGGCCTCCCTCCCCCCTGATCTGCATCGGGCTCGCGGCCCGCTCGTTGCGGCCGCTGCCCGCGGGGAGCGGCGGAACCGGCTTCACAGCTACCGCCCAGATCCCGCCGCTGTCGAGCCCCGAGACGGCCATTCCAAGGCGATCTTCATACAAGCTGGGCCATCTAGAGGCGGCTCTGGCTCTTCCGTTGCGGGGACCTAGATTGCGTTTCGAACAGAAAGGAAGCTGCTGATGTCTCCGAAGGACACCAATGGACGCGCCGGTCAGGTTCGGGCGATCACCCGGGCCGTCTCCGTGATGCGCGCCCTGTCCGAGAGCGCGGACGGCCTGACCCTGTCCGAGACCGCCGCCCAGTCAGGGCTCGCCGCGTCGACCGCGCACCGGATCCTCACGACGCTCGAAAGCGAGCGATTCGTCCGTTTCGAAACCGCCAGCGGATGCTGGCACGTGGGCGTGGCCGCCTTCACCGTGGGGGCCGCCTTCGCGCGGACCCGCGACGTGATCGTGCTGGCCAAGCCCTACATGCGCCGGCTGATGGAAAGCACCGGCGAGACCGCGAACATCTACCTGGAATCCGGCGGCGAGATCGTCTGCATGGGCCAGGTCGAGAGCCGCCACGCCATGCGCGCCCTGACCCGGGTGGGCGGGCGCACCAAGATGCACTGGTCGGCCGCGGGCAAGGCGATCCTCGCCCAGATGCGCCCCGAACGCGCCCGCCGCGTGCTGGAGGAGCA
>CAXGVP010000358.1:0-4720 GCA_964013055.1 uncultured Albimonas sp. | reverse complement strand
AGGCCGGGGGCGCCCGGGGCGGCGGCCGGGAACGGCCGCCGGGACCCGCGCCGGGGGCGGAGGTCGGGCGCCCGGCGCAAGCCTTCGGCGGGACGCCGCCGGAGGCGCCGGGGGCGGACCCGAAGGCGCCCGGGGCGGGCGGCTCCGCCATGCATCGAACGCAAGGCAGGATCGCCTTGCAATCCGCCCGCCCGGCGCGTCAGGGTTCCGGCGCCCGCCCGGGCGGTTCACCATCGAGGGGAGGTCGATGACCCAGGTTCTCACATGCGTGTCGCCCATCGACGGCTCGGTCTTCGCCGAGCGTCCCGTCGCCTCGCACGAGGCGGTGTTCGAGGCGATCGCCCATGCCCGCGCCGCCCAGGCCGACTGGGCCGCCCGCCCGCTGATCGAGCGCATCGCGCTGGTCGAGGCGGGGGTCGCCGCCCTCGACGCCATGTCCGACGAGATCGTCCCCGAGCTCGCCCGGATGATGGGCCGCCCGGTCCGCTACGGCGGCGAGATGGGCGGGGTGAAGGAGCGCGCGGGCGGCATGGGGAAGCTCGCCGGAGAGGCGCTGGCCCCGATCGTGGCCGAGGACTCGGCCGCCTTCGAGCGCCGCATCCTGCGCGAGCCCCATGGCGTCGTCTTCGTGATCGCGCCCTGGAACTACCCCTACCTGACCGCGATCAACACCGTCGCCCCCGCCCTGATCGCGGGCAACGCGGTGGTGCTGAAGCACGCCACGCAGACCCTGCTGGCGGGCGAGCGGATGGTGCGGGCGTTCGTGTCGGCCGGCATCCCCGCCGAGCTGTTCCAGAACGTGTTCCTCGACCACCCGACGACCGAGCGGCTGCTGGCCGAACGCGCCTTCGACTTCGTGAACTTCACCGGCTCCGTCGCCGGGGGCCGCGCCATCGAGCGCGCCGCGGCGGGCACCTTCACCCCGATGGGGCTGGAACTGGGCGGCAAGGACCCGGGCTACGTGCGCCACGACGCCGACGTGGAGGCGGCGGCCGAGGGGCTGATCGACGGCGCCATGTTCAACTCCGGCCAGTGCTGCTGCGGGATCGAGCGGATCTACGTGCACGAGAAGCTGTTCGACGCCTTCGTCGAGAAGGCGGTGGAGATCGTGAACGACTACGTGCTCGGCAATCCTCTGGAAGCCGGGACCACCCACGGCCCCATGGCGCATGAGCGCTTCGCCCGCGTGGTGCGCGAGCAGACCGCCGAGGCGATCGCCGCCGGCGCCCGCCCCCTGATCAACCCCAAGTCCTTCAAGGACGATGGGGGGGCGTATCTGGCGCCGCAGATCCTGGTGAACGTGGACCACTCGATGTCGGTGATGCGCGAGGAAAGCTTCGGCCCCGTGGTCGGCATCATGCCCGTGCGCCACGACGCCGAAGCGCTGCGGCTGATGAACGACAGCCCCTACGGACTGACCGCCTCGCTGTGGACGCGCGACGCCGACGCCGCCGCCCAGATCGGGGCGGGGATCGAGACCGGCACGGTGTTCATGAACCGCTGCGACTACCTCGACCCGGCGCTGTGCTGGACCGGCTGCAAGGACACCGGGCGCGGGGGGGCGCTGTCGCAGATCGGCTTCCACAACCTGACCCGGCCGAAATCCTACCACCTGAAGAAAGGCTGACCATGGCCGCGCCGAGAGCGAACTGGAGCTACCCCACCGCCATCCGCTTCGGCGCGGGGCGGATCAAGGAACTGGCCGAGGCCTGCGCCGCCGCCGGCATCGCGAAGCCCCTGCTGGTCACCGACCGGGGCCTCGCCCCCCTGCCGATCACCGCGCAGGCGCTGGACCTGATGGAGGAGGCCGGCCTCGGCCGCGCGATCTTCTCGGAGGTCGACCCCAACCCGAACGAGGAGAACCTCGAGGCCGGCATCGACGCCTTCAACCAGGGCGGGCACGACGGGGTGATCGCCTTCGGCGGCGGCTCGGGGCTCGACCTGGGCAAGCTGATCGCGCTGATGGCCCGCCAGGCGATCCCGGTCTGGGACCTCGAGGACATCGGCGACTGGTGGACCCGCGCCGACGCGGCGGCCATCGCGCCCATCGTGGCGGTCCCCACCACCGCCGGCACCGGCTCGGAGGTCGGGCGCGCGGGCGTGCTGACCAACTCGGCCACGCATCAGAAGAAGATCATCTTCCACCCCCGCCTGCTGCCCTCGGTCGTCATCTGCGACCCGGAACTGACCGTGGGCATGCCGCGCGTCATCACCGTCGGCACCGGCATGGACGCCTTCGCCCATTGCCTCGAGGCCTACTGCTCCCCCCACTACCACCCGATGAGCCAGGGCATCGCGCTCGAGGGCCTGCGGCTGGTGTGGGAGAACCTGGCGACCGCCGTGGCGGAGCCCGGGAACCTCGAGGCCCGCGCCCACATGATGAGCGCGGCCGCCATGGGCGCCACCGCCTTCCAGAAAGGCCTGGGCGCGGTGCACTCGCTCAGCCACCCCATCGGCGCGCATCACAACACCCACCACGGCATGACCAACGCGGTGTTCCTGCCGGTTGTCCTCGAATTCAACCGCCCCGCGGTCGAGGCCCGGATCGAGGCGCTGGCGGCCTACCTCGGCATCCCCGGCGGCTTCGACGGCTTCCTGGAGGCGCTGCTCGACTTCCGCGAAAAGCTCGGCGTTCCCCCGACGCTGGTTGCGCTGGGCGTCGAGAACCCCGACATCGATACGCTGGCGGCCGAGGCGGCCGAGGATCCCTCCTGCGGGGGGAACCCGGTCCCGGTCGACGCGGGCACGCTCGCGGATCTTTATAAGAAGGCGATGTAACCTATGGCGCTCGCACTCAAGAAGGGCGGCAACGGACAGGGCGGCGGCGGCAAGGGCCAGGGCGTCCAGGGCGGCCAGGGCCGGGGCGCCCGGGGCGGCGGCGGCAAGGGCCAGGGCGGCAGAGGTCAGGGCGGCGGTCAGGTCGGCGGCAAGGGCGAGGGCGGCGGCGGCGGCAAGCTGGGCGTGCCCGGCGCGCTGAAGCAGGCGCGCATGGCCGCGCTCGCCTTCCGCAAGGCCACCGGCCGCCCGCTGGGCGCGGCCGAGGGGCTGGGCGTGGTCGAGGCGGTCCGCGCGCTGGGCCTGACGCTGGCCGAGCCGGAGGCGAGCTACGACGCCACCGATCCCGCCGGCCGTCGCCTGAAGCTGCGCGTGCGCGGCGCCAAGGGCGAGGTCAAGGGCCCGCTGCGCCTGGGCCCCGACAAGGCGGAATGGGACGCGATGGTGCTGGTGATGCTCGACCAGCGCTACCGCGCCAAGGCGATGCTCGAGGCCGACCGCGCCGCGATCAAGGCCGCCGCCGGCGACAAGCCCCGCCTGCCGCCGGCCGAGTTCCGCAAGATCGCGAAGAAGGTCTGGGAAGCCGAGGCCCACGACGAGAGCGCCGGCGAATGATCCCGCAGGGCCGCGCATGACGCCCGACCTGGTGCTGCGCGACCTGCGCCTGGCGCAGGCGCCGGAGCGGACGGTGGACATCGCCGTCCTCTCCGGCCGCATCGCCGACATCGCGCCCTCGATCGAGACCGAGGCGCCCTCCGAAAGCTTCGGAGGGCGCCTCGCCCTGCCCGGTTTCGTCGAGAGCCATGTGCATCTCGACAAGTCCTGCCTGCTGGACCGCGTCTCCGGCGCCCCCGACCTGCCCTCGGCCATCGCCGCCGTCTCGGCCGCGAAGCCTCAGTGGACCGAGGAAGACGTCTTCGCCCGCGGCGCCCGCACCCTGGAGAAATGCATCGCCCAAGGGACCACCCGGATGCGCACCCATGTCGAGGCCGACCCCCGCATCGGCCTGCGCGGCTTCCAGGCGGTGAAGGCGCTCAAGCACGAATACGCCTGGGCCATCGACCTGCAGATCTGCGTGTTCCCGCAGGAGGGCCTGACCAACGACCCCGGCGCCGACCCGCTGCTGGTCGAGGCCTGCGCCACGGGCGCCGAGGTGATCGGCGGCTGCCCCTACACCGACACGGACCCCCACGCCCAGATCGCCCGGATCTTCGACCTGGCCGCCGAATTCGACCTCGACGTCGACTTCCACCTCGACTTCCATCTCGACCCCGCGCGCATGGACCTTGGCGAGATCTGCCGGGTCACGGAGGCCCGCCGCTGGGGCGGCCGCGTCGCCGTCGGCCATGTCTCCGCCCTCTCCGCGCTGCCGCCCGCCGAGGCGCAGGCCTGGGCGCGCCGCATGACCGACGCGGGCGTGGCGCTGACGGTGCTGCCCTCCACCGACCTGTTCCTGATGGGCCGCGAGCACGACCACCTGACGCCGCGCGGCGTCGCCCCCGCGCATGCCTTTCACGCCGCGGGCTGCCGCTGCTCGCTGGCCACCAACAACGTGCTGAACCCGTTCACCCCCTTCGGCGACGGCTCGCTGCTGCGCATGGCGAACCTCTACGCCAACGCCGCCCAGCTGGGCTCGGCCGAGGCGTTCCGCACCTGCCTGAGCCTGGTCACCGATCAGCCCGCCGCGCTGATGCGCCTGACCGACTACGGCCTCGCCCCCGGCATGTCCGCCGACGTCGTGGTGCTCGACGCCCCCACGCCCGAGGCCGCGGTCGCCGAGCTCTCCCCCCCCGTCGCCGTCTACCGCGCCGGCCGCCGCACGGTCACCCGCCCCCTGCCCACGCTCCACCGCCCGTAGCCCGGGCGCCATGGCGCGACGCCTGCGGCCCTCGCCAAGCGCCTGTTCTCCGGAGCCGTCTCTCGCTGATGCCGATCAGAGCGACTC
>CAXGVP010000357.1:0-4726 GCA_964013055.1 uncultured Albimonas sp. | reverse complement strand
TCGGGCGAGGTGGTGCTGATGACCATCCTCGGCGGCGCCGGCACCCTGCTGGGCCCGGTCCTGGGCGCGGGCCTGATCAAGTATTTCGAGAACATCTTCTCGGCGATCAACGAGGGCGTGCTGATGGACTTCTGGGGCTTCCTGCCCGAGACGCTGCAGCATGCGCTGGTCTCGGTCTCGTCGCTCTTCGTGGGCGAGGGCTGGCACCTGACGCTGGGCCTGATCTTCATGGTGATCGTCACCTTCCTGCCCGGCGGCCTGATCGAGGGCGCCTCGCGCCTCGGTCGCCTCGTCACCCACCGCGGCAAGGGCGAGGCGCGCCGCGCCGCCCCCGCCGCCACCCCGGCCGAGTGAGGGAGCACGCCATGGGAACCCCCATTCTCCAGGTCCAGAACGTCAACAAGCGGTTCGGCGGGCTCAAGGCGCTCGACGACGTCAACCTCACGGTGATGGAGGGCACGGTCCACGCGATCATCGGGCCCAACGGCGCGGGCAAGTCCACGCTGCTCAACACCTTCGTCGGCCGCCTGATCCCCGACACCGGCACGGTGACCTTCGACGGCCAGTCCCTGATCGGCCGCAAGCCGCACGAGATCAACCAGCTCGGCGTCTCCCGCGTGTTCCAGACCCCCGAGATCTTCGAGGATCTGACGGTCGCCGAGAACGTGATGATCCCCGCCTTCGCCAAACGCGACGGCGCCTTCCGCCTGCACGGCTGGGAGAGCATGTCGCGCGAGGCCGAGATCCGCGACCGCGCCATGGCCTGCCTCGAGGACGTGACCATGGCCGACCGTCACGGGATGCTGGCCAAGAACCTGTCGCGCGGGGACAAGCGCCGGCTGGAGATGGCGATGTGCCTGGTGCAGGAGCCCAAGCTCCTGCTGCTCGACGAGCCCACCGCCGGCATGGCGCGGGCCGACACCAACAACACCATCGACCTGCTCAAGCAGATCGTGGCCGCGAAAAGCATCACGCTCGCGGTGATCGAGCATGACATGCACGTGGTGTTCAGCCTCGCCGACCGGATCTCGGTGCTCGCCCAGGGCCATGTGATCGTCGAGGACCACCCCCAGAACATCAAGGGCAACCCGAAGGTTCAGGAAGCCTATCTCGGAGGAGCGCACCTGTGACCCTGATCGACGACGACCCCTACGCCAAGGTCAAGAAGACGCCCAATCCGCGCAACGCCGGCACCCCGCCCGCGTTCTTCTCCGCCTGGGACCTGCACGCCTATTACGGCGAGAGCTACATCGTCCAGGGCGTCAGCTTCAACATTCACGAGGGCGAGATCCTCGCCCTTCTGGGCCGCAACGGCGCGGGCAAGACCTCGACGCTGCGCACCATCGCCCGGGCCGGCAACCCGGAGCTGAAGCACGGCGAGATCTGGCTCGACCACAAGCCGGTGCACGAGATGAAGGCCCACCAGGCCGCCCAGAACGGCATCCAGCTGGTGCCCGAGGATCGCCGCATCATCCCCGGCCTGACGGTGGAGGAGAACCTCCAGCTCGCCCAGATCGAGCCCCCCCACGGCTGGTCCATCCAGCGCATCTACGAGCTGTTCCCCCGCCTCGGCGAGCGTCGCAAGCAGGAGGGGGTGACCCTCTCGGGCGGCGAGCAGCAGATGCTGGCCATCGGCCGGGCGCTGGCGCGCGACATCAAGCTGCTGCTGCTGGACGAGCCCTACGAGGGGCTGGCGCCGGTGATCGTGCAGGAGATCGAGCGGACGCTCTCCGAGATCAAGAAACTCGGCATCACCACGGTGATCGTCGAACAGAACGCCATCGCCGCCTTGCAGCTTGCCGACCGGGCGATCATCTTGGACATGGGCCAGGTGGTCTTCGACGGAACCGCGCAGGAGGTTCTGGGCGACGCCGCGCTGCGGCAGGAGTACCTGGCGATCTGAGACCTTCGGACGGGGCGACTCCGGCTCGCCCCGCCCTAAGTTGCTCGGGCCCATCATCGCGGGCGCGCCGCCTCGGGGAGGTCTGGGGGCGAAGCGCGCCCCAGACCCAGGAGGAGGACGCCCATGTCCGACACCGTCGTTCCCGTGCCGCCGGAGGCCGCCAAGAGCGCCTCCATCGACGCCGACAAGTATGAGGCCATGTACAAGGCCTCGATCCAGGACCCGGTGACGTTCTGGGACGATCACGGCCGCCGGCTGGACTGGATCCGGCCCTACGACACGGTCAAGAACGTCTCCTACGCCTACCCCGACGTGCATATCGAGTGGTTCGGCGACGGCACGATGAACGTGGCCGCCAACTGCATCGACCGTCACCTGAAGGACCGCGCCGAGCAGACCGCGATCCTGTTCGAGCCCGACGACCCCGAGGAGGAGGCGCAGCGCATCAGCTACGCCCAGCTCCACGAGGAGGTCTCCCGCTTCGCCAACGTCCTCAAGACCCTCGGGGTCCGCAAGGGCGACCGGGTGGTGATCTACCTGCCGATGATCCCCGCGGCCGCCTACGCGATGCTGGCCTGCGCGCGCATCGGCGCGATTCACTCGGTGGTCTTCGCGGGCTTCAGCCCCGACGCGCTGGCCGACAGGGTCAACGACTGCGGCGCCAGGCTGGTGATCACCGCCGACCACGCTCCGCGCGGCGGCCGCTCGACGCCCCTGAAATCCAACGCCGACCGGGCGCTGCGCCGCTGCGGCGACGATGTGAAGCTGCTGGTGGTGCGCCGCACCGGCGAGCAGACCACCTGGGTCGAGGGCCGCGACTTCCACTACGAGACGCTCGCCGCCATCGTCGAGCCCGACTGCCCGGCCGAGGAAATGAACGCGGAAGACCCGCTGTTCATCCTCTACACCTCTGGCTCGACCGGGAAGCCCAAGGGCGTGGTCCACACCTCCGCGGGCTACCTCGTCTACGCCTCGATGACGCACGAGCACGTCTTCGACTACCGCGACGGCGAGGTCTACTGGTGCACCGCCGACGTCGGCTGGGTGACGGGCCACAGCTACATCGTCTATGGCCCGCTCGCGAACGGCGCCACGACCCTGATGTTCGAGGGCGTGCCCACCTGGCCCGACGCCTCGCGCTTCTGGCAGGTGGTGGACAAGCACAAGGTCTCGATCTTCTACACCGCCCCCACCGCGCTCCGCGCGCTGATGGGCAAGGGCGACGAGTGGATCACCAGGTGCGACCTGTCCTCCCTGCGCATCCTCGGCACCGTCGGCGAGCCGATCAACCCCGAGGCCTGGAACTGGTATCACCGCGTCGTCGGCAAGGGGAAATGCCCCATCGTCGACACCTGGTGGCAGACCGAGACCGGCGGCATCCTGATCAGCCCGCTGCCCGGCGCGACGCCGCTGAAGCCAGGCTCCGCCACGCGGCCCTTCTTCGGCGTGCACCCGGTGGTGCTCGACGACCAGGGCAATGAGCTCGAGGGCGAGACCACCGGCGTTCTGGCGATCAAGGACAGCTGGCCCGGCCAGATGCGCACCGTCTGGGGCGATCACGAGCGGTTCGTCTCGACCTATTTCGAGATGTTCAAGGGCTACTACTTCTCCGGCGACGGCTGCCGGCGGGATGCGGACGGCTACTACTGGATCACCGGGCGCGTGGACGACGTGATCAACGTCTCCGGCCACCGCATGGGCACGGCGGAGGTCGAAAGCGCCCTCGTCGCCCACCAGAAGGTCGCCGAGGCCGCCGTGGTCGGCTACCCCCACGACATCAAGGGCCAGGGCATCTACTGCTACGTGACCCTGATGGAGGGCGTCGAGCCCACCGAGGCCCTGCGCAAGGAGCTTTCGGACTGGGTCCGCACCGAGATCGGCCCCATCGCCAAGCCCGACGTGATCCAGTGGGCGCCGGGCCTGCCCAAGACCCGCTCCGGCAAGATCATGCGCCGCATCCTGCGCAAGATCGCCGAGAACGACACCGGCGCGCTGGGCGACACCTCGACGCTGGCCGACCCCGGCGTGGTCGACGACCTGGTCGCCAACTCCGCCCACAAGCAGGCCGAGAGCGCCTGAGCGGCCGCGTCCTTGCGAGGGACCACGAAAGGGGGCCTGCGGGCCCCCTTTTTGCGTTTCCGATTACCTCCCGGGTCGTTGATGCTCGGCGCCGGGCCCGGCGATGATCCGCGGGCCGAACGGGAGGAGATCGAGATGACCGAGAACATGGCCGACCGGATGCCCTTCTCGAAGCTGATGGGCGTGAAGGTGACCGAGGCCGGCCCCGACCAGGTGGTCGCGACCCTCGAGGTGCGCCCCGACCTGTGCACCGCCGGCCACATCCTGCACGGCGGCGCGATCATGGCCTTCGCCGATGCTCTGGGCGCGCTGGGCACGGTGCTGTCGATGCCCAGGGACGCCAAGGGCACCACCACGATCGAGAGCAAGACCAACTTTCTGGGCGCCGCGAAGGAGGGGACCACCGTCACCGGCGTCGCCACCCCGATCCACAAGGGCGGCCGCACCAGCGTCTGGCAGACCCGCATCACGCGGGAGGACGGGAAGAACGTCGCCCTCGTCACCCAGACCCAGCTGATCCTCTGAGACCGGACGCCGGGAGGGCCGCCGCCGGCGGGTCCGCTCCTGCTCCCAGGGCCTCCCCGCGGCGGGCCGCGAGAGGCCCCGGGTCAAGCCCGGGGCGCGCCCGCGCCCCGGCGCGCGGCGCGCCTCTCGCCGCCCGCGCCGGCGGGCGGGTCAGGGCGCGTCGGCCGGATCGTCGCCCGAGACGTCCGCAGGGCCGCGCTCGGGGCTGTGCGCGGGGCC
>CAXGVP010000356.1:0-4727 GCA_964013055.1 uncultured Albimonas sp. | reverse complement strand
GTTGAGGTTCTCGTAGCGCGAGGCGACCACCGCCACCGGCCGGCGCAGACGCAAGGCCGCCACCGCCTCGCGCGGGAGCTGGCCGCGAAGGTCAATGCGCGCCCGCGCCGCCTCGGACAGCGCCGCCAGCGCCCGGGGCAGGTGCACGCGCCCGCCCGGCCCGTCCACGCCGCGGTCCGGCCCCACGAAGGTCAGCCGCGCGTCCACGCCCTGCGCGACCAGCCGGGCGAACGCGTCCAGCATCACGTCGCCGCCCTTGTGACGATCGAAGCGGCCGACGAAGAGCAGGCTGCGCGCCTCCTGCGCGTCCAGCGTCTCGCGGCGCAGGGGCGGGCCGGAGGGGATCGGGTTGGGGATGCAGGCGGCGGGGCGGCCGGCGGGGAACCCGTGGAAGGCGCGCGCCCGCTCCAGCACGTCGCGCGAGGGCGCGGTGATCCCGGCGCAGGCCGCCAGCCCCCGCCCCTCGCGCGCCACCCGGCGGGCGTCGGCGCGGTCCGGGACGCGGCCCTTCAGCTCGCGGTGCAGGAACCAGGGCCCGTGCAGGGTCACGACGACGGGGATCGAGACGGCGGCCTGCACCTGCGCGGCCCAGCCCTGGGTCTCGGGCATCACCAGCAGCTCGACGCCCTCGGCCTCGGCCTGGCGGGCGGCGGCCGCGAGCCGCGCCCCGATCGCCTCGATCCAGGGATCCGCAAGACCCAGCCGCCCGGCCAGCCGCGCCGGCAGGCCGGGGCGAGGCGGGGGCGGCGGCAGGATCACGTCCTCCGCCGGGGCGCCTTCATGCGGGATGATCCGCACGGTGCAGCCGATCTCGCGGAAGCCGGCGGCCAGGTGGCGCACGGCGGCGACGGCGCCGTTGGGGCTGTCCTCGCCGGGCCAGGCGGCCGCGACGAATGCGATCTTCATCCCCCGGAGCCTCCCCCCGCTGCGACGCCGCCCCAGACTGGAGCAGCTGACCGGCGAGGTCAACGCGCGCAGATCAACTTCCGGTCGAGCGCGCGGGCCCCTTGTATTCGATGATCCGCCCCCGTTCGCCCCGCGCCTTCGCCCGGGCGTAGCGCCGGGCGCCCCGCGCCTCGAACGGTTTTCCCAGCATCACCAGCCCGCCGTAGAGCAGCGCATGGGACCAGGGGTCGCCGAAGGCCGCGCGCCGCCAGCGGGCGGCGCGGACCGCGGCCAGCCCCGCCAGCCCCAGCGCGCCCAGCGCAAGCAGCGCGCCCGCCGCCCCGGCCCCGAGGGCCGCCAGCGCAAGCGCGACGCCCAGCGCCGCCGGCAGGCCCAGCCCCCAGGCGAGGCTGCGTTTCGCCTCACGGCGGTTGTAGGCCTCGGGCCCGTCGCCGTAGCGGTCGGCGCCCTCGGCGAAGGCCCAGCCGGTGCGCTCGGCCCGGCGGCGCCATTGCGACCAGCGGTGCATGTCGGCGTCGTGGAGGGTCATCTCGGCGTCCAGCCGCTCGATCCCCCAGCCGGCGCGGGCGAGGCGCAGGCACAGCTCCGGCTCCTCGCCGCAGATGAAGGCGGGGTCGAAGCCGCCCACGGCCTCGAAGGCCTCGCGCCGGTACATGGCGTCGCCGCCCACCGCGGCCGCGGGGCCGATGGGGGTGTTCCACTCCATGTCGCACAGGCGGTTGAAGATCGAGGCCTCGGGCGCGCGCTCCCGCCGGCGGCCGGCGACGACGGCAAGGCCGGGGTCTGCGCGCAGGCGGTCGAGCGCGGTTTCCAGCCAGCCGGGGACCAGCTCGCAGTCGCCGTCGACGAACTGGATGAACTCGGGCGCGTCCTCGCCCAGCGCCGCGGCGCCCAGGTTGCGGGCGCGGGCGGCGGTGAAGCCCTCGGCCGGGTCGATCTCGACGATCCGCGCGCCGGCCTCGGCGGCGATGGCCAGGCTGTCGTCGGTGGAGCCGCTGTCGACATAGACCAGCGGCGCCTCGGGTCCCATCAGGGCGCGGGCGGAGGCGAGGCAGCGGCGCAGGCGCGCGCCCTCGTTGCGGCCGATGGCGACCAGGCCCAGGGCGGGCGAGGTCATCTCAGGCCTGTTCCTCGCGACGGAGCTGGAGGGCGTCGCGGGCCAGCGTGGGCAGGATCGCGAAACAGGACAGGTAGCGGCGGAACAGGCGCCGGGGCTCGCGGGCCATGCGCCACAGCCACTCCATCGCCAGGCGCTGCACCCAGCGGGGCGCGCGGGTCTGCACGCCGGCCACGAACTCGACCCCCGCGCCGACCGAGACGAAGCCAACGCCCGGCGCCACCTGCTTGCCGCGCACGGCCAGCATCTCCTGCTTCGGCGCGCCCAGCGCCAGCAGGCACAGCTTGGCGCCCGAGGCCGCGAGGTCCTGCAGGCAGGCGTCGGCGACGGGCCCCTCGGGGTCCAGCCCGTAGGGCGGCGCGATGCGCGCGACGACGCGCAGGCCGGGATGCTCGGCCTCGAGCCTGGCCGCCGCCGCGTCCAGCGTCGGCTGGTCGGCGCCCAGCAGGCCCATCGGCACGTCGAGCCGCGCGGCCATCGCCGCCAGCGGGCGCACCAGCTCGGAGCCGGGGATCAGCTCCACCGGCCGCTCGGCCAGGCGCGAGAGCCACACCACCGGGTTGCCGTCGGCGCAGACCAGGTCCTGCGCGGCATAGGCGCGACGGAACGGCTCGGAGATGCGCAGCTTGACCAGGTGGTCGAGGTTGATCGTCGCCACCGCGAAGCCCATGCCCGCGCGCAGCCGCCGCTCGATCTCGCGCAGCAGCCCCTCGCGCGTGGGCGCGTTGACGCCCACGGCCTCCGGCCCCTGGTCGGCCGGCAGTCGGAATTCCATCGTGCGGTTCAGCGTCGGATCTCCGGTGCGAACGATGATCGTCGAATTGGATTGAGTCCGACCCTACCACCGCTGCGGCCGCGAGCACAGTCGCAACAGGCTTACCGCGCGCCCGGGCCGTGCACCTGGGGGGGGCGCCTGGGTGGGCGCTGGGGCGAGCATCGGGGCGCGTCGGGGCGGGCGCATCGGAACGAGGCGCCGCGTTAACCGATCGGAAACCGTTGCGGCCAATTCTGGGCCCTTCGCCGGACCGTTTTCGAGGAGCCGCGCCATGGGCAACATGCCGATCCACGTGCTGGGCGACAGCCACGCGGTCTATTTCAAGGCCGCGGCCGAGCGGGGCCTGCTCGGCCGCCGCCGCGCCAGCTTCTGCATCGTGCCGGGGGCGACGGCGGCGGGGATGCGCAACCCCCGCTCGATGACCGATGCGCTGGGCCGGTTCCGCGCCTCGCTGGCCTGGACCGGGCCGCGCACGCTGCACGTGATCCAGCTGGGCGAGGTCGACTGCGGATTCGTGATCTGGGTGCGGGCGCGACGGCTGGGCGAATCGATCCGGGCGCAGCTCGACGCCTCGCTCGACGCCTACGCCGGCTTCGTGAGGGAGGCGCAGGCGATGGGCCGCCGCCGCATCGCGGTCACCGCCGCCACCCCGCCCACGATCCGCGACGACGCCCCGCCGGGCGACGTCGCCGAGGCGCGGCGCGAGGCGACGGCGAGCCTGGCCGAGCGCACCGCCCTGACCTTCGACTACAACGACCGGCTGGAGACGATGGCCGCCGAGCTCGGCGTCGACTGGGTCGACGCCACCCCCGACCTGCTGGACCCCGCGACAGGGACCGTCGCCGACGCCCTGCGCAACCTCGATCCCGCGGACCACCACCTCGCCGCCCGGCCCGCGGCCGAGGCCTGGGCCCGCCGCCTGCGCCCCGTGATCGCCCGCCACGACGCCTGGCTGCCCGACGAGATCGCGCGTGCCGGCCTGCGCAGGCTCCGCACGCTCCGCCCTGCCTGACCGCCGCCCGCGCGCCGCCGCAACCGGCGCCCCCGACCTGAGCGTCGCCTGCGCGTCGCCGGCGTCGGCGCCCTGCAGGCGAAAGGGCGGACCGTCTCCGGTCCGCCCCTGCGCGTCAGTTGTAGCCGGTCGCCTCGTTGGGCGTCCATTCCCAGGCGCCGCCGGGGGGCTGCCACTCCATCATCAGGCAGGACGTGTTCAGGCGCTGGAACCACACCGCCTCGACCTCGTACCAGCCGGGCTCCTCGATCAGGTAGTCGTCCTGCCAGCCGATCGTGTCGCAGGGGTGGCGGCCGTCGTGGCGGTAGACCTCCTCGCCGCCCACGATCACCTCCAGCCCGTCGTTGGAGTGCCAGCGCATCCGCCAGATCCCCGCCTGGTCGAAGTGCAGGTAGCCGTTGATGACCGCCACCACCCGCTCGGCCCGCTCCGAGGTCAGCGCGTTCTCGCCGGGGGCGTTGTCCATGTAGTCGAAGCCCACCAGCGGCGGCCCCGACCGCGCGCCCGAGCGGTAGTCCTTGGCGATCTTCAGCTCCCGCACCTCGGCGGGGTAGCCGTATTTCACCGCCAGCCCCTGCTTGAGGTTCTCGGGCTGCGGATCGGCGCGCTTCAGCTTCACCGGATCGGCCAGCGCCCCCCCCGCCGCCAGCGCGGCGACCGCCAGCGCGGCCCCGATGCGCGCAGCGATTCCCAGTCGTGCTCTCATCCCCATGGTCTCCTCACGTCCACGTCACGGCATCCTCGCCGCAGCGGCCCGTCCGCGCAACCGCTTGCCATCCGGGCGCAAACCGTTTTCGCTGGGTGAACCGCCCTCGCGCTCCGGAGAGCCCCGATGACCCGCACCCTCGTGTTCGCCCAGCAGAAGGGCGGCGCCGGCAAGACCACGCTTCTGGTGCAGACGGCGGCGGCGCTGGCCG
>CAXGVP010000355.1:0-4734 GCA_964013055.1 uncultured Albimonas sp. | reverse complement strand
CGCCGGCAGGGGGGCGGCGGCCGCGGGGGTCCGCGGCCGCCGCGCCGGGGTCACTCGGCGGGCTTGCCGGCGGCCGCCTGCTCGGCGGGCGTGACCTTGCCGGCCGCCTCGTGCGGCTTGGTCAGCATCCGCAGCACCAGGTAGCCGCAGACCGCCGAGAGCAGGGAGCCGGCCAGCACGCCCAGGCGCACGTCGGCGGCATGCTGCACGTCCGAGAAGCTCAGCCCCCCGATGAACAGCGACATGGTGAAGCCGATGCCCGCCAGCAGCGCCGCGCCGTAGAGCTTGGGCCAGGTGATGCCCTCCGGCATCTTCACGATCCCCAGTTTCACCGTCAGGAAAGACGCGCCGAACACGCCGATCTGCTTGCCGAAGAACAGGCCCGCGGCGATGCCCAGCGGCACCGGCTCGAGCAGGGAGGCGAAGCTCATCCCCTGCAGCGACAGCCCGGCGTTGGCGAAGGCGAAGACCGGCACGATGAAGAAGAACACGTATGGCGTCAGCCCGTGCTCGATCGAGTGCAGCGGCGAGGAGCCGTGCTTCGAGCGCAGCGGGATGAAGAAGGCCAGCAGCACGCCCGCGATGGTCGCGTGCACGCCCGACTTCAGCACCAGGAACCACAGCACCAGGCCCAGCATCAGGATCGGCGCCACCCGGTGCGCGCCCCGCAGGTTCAGCCACAGCATCGCGGCCATCGGCACGAGCGCGTAGGCGAGATACTCGGGCTTCAGCTCGGCGGTGTAGAAGACCGCGATGATCAGGATCGCGCCGATGTCGTCCAGGATCGCCAGGGTCAGCAGGAACACCTTCAGCGACGGGTGGATCCGGTCGCCCAGCAGCGCGAGGATCCCCAGCGCGAAGGCGATGTCGGTGGCCGCCGGGATCGCCCAGCCGCCCAGCGTCTCGGGCGTCGACCAGTTCAGGGCCGCGTAGATCACCGCCGGAACCGCCATGCCGCCGACGGCGGCGATGCCCGGCAGGATCACGTCGGCGGGGTTCTTGAGCTTGCCCTCCAGGAACTCGCGCTTCAGCTCGAGCCCCACGAGAAAGAAGAAGATCGCCATCAACCCGTCGTTGATCCACAGGATCAGCGGCTTCTCGATGCCCTCGCCCGCATAGGTGAAGTCGAGATAGGCGTTCAGCGTGGTGTCGTACCACTCGGCCAGCGGCGAGTTATAGACCACCAGCGCCGCCACCGCGGACATCAGCAGCAATATCCCGCCAGCGGCCTCGTGTCGGAACAATCGGTCGATGGCGCGGATGATCATGGGCGGTCCCTCTCCTCTGGAATTTTCGCGTCAGGAAACCATTTGGGATTTCAGACCCCCGTTTCAACGCGCGTCCGCCTGCGCCCGCGCGTGTTTTCGCTGCGCGTTCGCGTCGCGGCGCGCGTCGGGTCGGTTTCTCTCGCATTCGTGATCCGCGCGTGACGCTTGCCCCGGCGCGCGCAATGGGCCATTGGGTCCGTCCGGAATTCGCGCCGCGAAGTCGGCGCCGCCGGGGGAGCGGGAGGCGTTCCCCCCGGCGAGAACGGGAGGAAGGTCATGAGCGAAGACCGCACCCAGGACGCGGCCCGACAGGCGGCGCTGGACTATCACGAGTTTCCCAAGCCCGGGAAGCTCGAGATCCGGGCCACCAAGCCCATGGCCAACCAGCGCGACCTGAGCCGCGCCTACAGCCCCGGGGTGGCCGAGGCCTGTCTCGAGATCGAGAAGGACCCGCTGGCCGCCGCCCGCTACACCGCGCGCGCCAACCTGGTGGCGGTGATCTCCAACGGCACCGCGGTGCTGGGGCTGGGCGACATCGGCGCCGCCGCCTCCAAGCCGGTGATGGAGGGCAAGGCGGTCCTGTTCAAGAAATTCGCCAACATCGACTGCTTCGACATCGAGGTCTCCGAGCGCGATCCCCGCAAGCTCGCCGACATCGTGGCCGCGCTGGAGCCGACCTTCGGCGCGATCAACCTCGAGGACATCGCCGCCCCCGACTGCTTCGAGGTCGAGGAGCTGTGCAAGCAGAAGATGAACATCCCCGTCTTCCATGACGACCAGCACGGCACCGCCATCGTGGTGGCGGCGGCGGCGTTCAACGCCATGCGGGTCGCCCAGAAGAATTTCGAGGAGATCAAGGTCGTCTCGATGGGCGGGGGCGCGGCCGGCATCGCCTGCCTCAACCTGCTGCAGACCCTGGGCGTGAAGCGCGAGAACGTCTGGCTGCTCGACCGCAAGGGCCTGATCTACAAGGGTCGCGGCGACAACATGGGCGCCCAGAAGGAATCCTACGCCCGCGCCCCCGAGGACGCCGAGGGCGGGACCTCGCTCGACGAGGTGATCGCCGGCGCGGACATGTTCCTTGGCCTTTCGGCCGCCAACGTGATGACCAAGGAGATGGTCGCCAAGATGGCCGACCGTCCGATCATCTTCGGCCTGGCCAACCCGATCCCCGAGATCATGCCCGAGCTGGCGCGCGAGGCGAAGCCCGACGCGCTGATCGCCACCGGCCGCTCGGACTATCCCAACCAGGTCAACAACGTCCTGTGCTTCCCGTTCATCTTCCGCGGCGCCCTCGACGTCGGCGCGCGGGAGATCAACGAGGAGATGAAGATCGCCTGCGTGAAGGCGATCGCGGACCTCGCCCTGCAGGCGGGCTCGGCCGAGGCCGCCGCCGCCTACCGGGGCGAGCGCCTGGTGTTCGGCCCCGAATACCTGATCCCCAAGCCCTTCGATCCCCGGCTGCTGCCGGCCGTCGCCTCGGCCGTCGCCAAGGCGGCGATGGATTCGGGCGTCGCCGCCCGGCCGATCGAGGATCTCGACGCCTACCGTCACCAGCTGGAGAGCTCGCAGTTCCGCTCCTCCCTCGTGATGCGCCCGGTGTTCGACGCGGCCCGCACCTCCGAGCGCCGCATCGTCTTCGCCGAGGGCGAGGACGAGCGGGTGCTGCGCGCCGCCCATGCCATGCTCGAGGAGACGACCCACAAGCCGATCCTGATCGGCCGCCCCGAGGTCGTCGCCCACCGGCTCGAGCGTTACGGCCTGCCGATCCAGGCGGGTCGCGACTTCGAGCTGGTGAACCCCGAGTCCGATCCCCGTTATCGCGACTACTGGGAGACCTACCACCAGACCATGCAGCGCCGCGGCGTGACGCCGGACCTGGCCCGCGCCGTGCTGCGCACCAACACCACCGCGATCGCGGCGACGATGGTGCGCCAGGGCGACGCCGACAGCCTGATCTGCGGCACCTTCGGCCAGTACCTGTGGCACCTCAACTACGTCACCCAGATGCTGGCGACCGACGGGCTGAAGCCGGTCGGCGGCCTGTCGCTGATGCTGCTGGAGCGGGGGCTGGTGTTCATCGCCGACACCCAGGTCCACCCCGACCCCACCGCCGAGGAGATCGCCGAGATCGCCGTCGGCGCCGCGCGCCACTGCCGCCGCTTCGGCATGGAGCCGAAGGTGGCGCTGCTGTCGCATTCGCAGTTCGGCAACATGGACATCCCCTCGGGGCGGAAGATGCGCCGGGCGATGGAGATCCTCGACTCGCAGGACCGCGGTTTCGCCTACGAGGGCGAGATGCACGCCGACGCCGCCCTCGATCCCGAGATCCGGGAGCGGATCTTCCCCAACTCGCGGATCGAGGGGGTGGCCAACATCCTGATCCTGCCGAACGCGGACGCGGCCTCGGGGATGCGCAACGTGCTCAAGCAGATGTCGGGGGCGCTCGAGGTCGGGCCGATCCTGATGGGCATGGGCAACCGGGCGCATATCGTGACGCCCTCGATCACGGCGCGGGGGCTCCTGAACATCGCGGCGCTGGCGACGACGCCGATGACCTCCTACGCCTGAGCCGGAGGGGGCGGGGTGGACGGCTTCCAGCTTCTCGCCTTCGTCCCCGCGGCGCTGCTGATGGCGCTGACGCCGGGGCCGTCGAACCTGCTGGCCTTCGCCAACGCCGCCACCCGGGGATGGGCGGCGGCGGTGGCGGGGGCCTTCGGGCGACTGGCGGCCTATGCCCTGCTGATCGCGGGGGTGGCCTTCGGGCTGGGGGCGCTGCTGGCGGCCTCGACCGGGCTGGCGACCGCGATCAGGTGGGCGGGGGTCGCCTACCTGCTCTGGCTCGGCTGGAAGCTGTGGTCGGCTCCGGTCGAGGGCGCGATGGCCGAGGCCCGGGCGCAGGCGACGCGGCTGTCGGGTCTGGGCGCGCTCGCCCGGCGGGAGTTCCTGACCGGCATTGCAAACCCCAAGGCGCTGGTGTTGTTTACGGCGTTCCTGCCGCAGTTCGTGCAGGACGGCGCCGGGTCCGGGGCCGCCTGGGGCTTCGCCGCGCAGCTGCTGGCGCTGGGCGCGGTCTACCTGGTCTGCGAGATCGCGGCGGCCGCGACCTGGGCGGGCGCCGGGGCCCTGCTGGGCGCGGGCGGCATGAGCCGGGCGCGCCGGCGGGCGGTCAACCGCGTCTCGGGCGGGCTGCTGGCGCTCGCCGCCCTGCTGCTGGCGCGCGCCGGGCGCGCCGCCTGAGCGCCGCGGCGCGGCGTCGCGCCTGAGATGGATCAAGGCGCAGGCCCCCGGGCCCGCGCCATGAGGAGGAACCGGATCGCGCCTGCGCGCGGTCCGCCGGGACGCGCGCAGGCGCGCGTCCTTTCCGGGGGCGGAAGAGGAGCCGCCCCCCTCGTCGGCGAAGACCCGGGCGCAAGGGGCGGCCCCGGGCCTTCGCCACGCCCGCGCCCGGGTGGGGCCGCGGGCG
>CAXGVP010000354.1:0-4753 GCA_964013055.1 uncultured Albimonas sp. | reverse complement strand
CCCGGGGTTGCTCCGGTGCAGGGGCCTTGGCTGAGGCGGCGGGCGCCTCGGCCATCCCGGAGGCGCAGGGCGCAGCCGAGGGGCAGGGGCGAGGCGGGCAGGTCGTGGCGAAGGGGGCGCCGGGCTCGGCCACCGCGACGCCGATCGAGACGGTGACGGGGACCGGGGCGGTCTCGGGCGCGGGGAACGGCGCGGCGGCGACGGCCGCGCGCACCCGCTCGGCCACGCCGCGGGCCTCGTCGGCGTCGGCGCCGGGCAGGGCCACGCAGAATTCCTCTCCACCGATGCGGGCGACGAGGTCGACGCCGCGCACCGCCGCGCGCAGGCGGACCGCGAAGCCGCGCAGCACGGCGTCGCCGGCCGGGTGGCCGTGGCGGTCGTTGATCTGCTTGAAGCGGTCGAGATCGAGCAGCATCAGCGACAGCGGCTGCCCGGCCGCGGCGCACTGGGCGATCATCGCGGCGAGGTGGGTCTCGGCGTAGCGGCGGTTGAACAGGCCGGTCAGCGGGTCGGTCACCGCCATCTCCAGCCCCTGGCGCACCGCGTCTCGCAGCCGGTCGGAGCAGCGTTTGCGGCGCAGCTGGGTGCGCAGGCGGGCGCCGAGTTCGGCCAGGTCCGCCGGCGCGGTCACGCAGTCGGAGGCGCCCAGGTCGAGGGCGGTCGCGGCCGCCGCCGCCGGCAGGGCCGCGAGCACGCCCGCGTCGCGCACCGCGGGGCGGGCGCGCAGGGCCGCGACCAGGCGCAGCGTCGCCTCGACCGTGCCGGGGACGGCGAGGTCGGGCTCGATCAGCACCAGCTCGGGCGGGGCGTCGTCGACCATCTCCAGCGCCGCGCGCCCGTCGGCGGCGCGGCGCACCGAGAGCCCCAGCGCGGTCGAGAGCTGCGCCGCGCGCCGCCGCGCGGCCGCGTCGCCGCGCACCAGCAGCAGGTCGCCGGGCGGCGCGTGGATGTCGGGCGGCAACGGCTCGCCCCCCGGCGGGCCGGCGACGAGGCCCAGCGAGCGGGCGGTGCGTTCGCGCGCGCGCAGCTCGTCCACCATCGCCTTCACGCGCAGCAGGTTGCGCAGCCGCGCCAGCAGCGGCGCGTCGTCGATCGGCAGGGTCAGCACGTCGTCGGCCCCGGCCTCGAGCGCGGCGAGGCGGTCGGCGGCGTCGGCCTCGGTCCCCGCGATCAGCAGGGGGACGTGCTGGAGGGCGGCGTCGGCCTTCACCGCCCGGCACAGGGCGAGGCCGGGCAGGCCGCCGGCGTGGGCGTCGGCGATGATCAGGTCGGGTTCGTGCGTCAGGGCGTGGGCGAGCGCCGCGCGCCCGTCGGCGCCCGACTGCACCGCGAGGAACGCGTCGGACAGCCGCGCCGCGAGGCGATGGGCCGTCACCGAGGGACCTCCGGCTATCAGGATGCGTCCGGGCATGGGGGCCTTTCAGATGCGGAAACGGGGGGCGCCGACGCGCCATGGCTTGCGCAGGGGAGGGCCGCGCGCGAGAAGTCTGGTTGAGAAGCGTTAACGGAATCTTGCACAGGCCCCGACGTCATGAAGATCTCTTCCCGGATTCCTTCGCTCGCGGGGGGTGCGCGGTGACGCCCGAGGCGGCGGAGCGCCTGGCGCTGGGCGCGCTGGGCTTCCTTGCGCAGCGTCCCGAGGAGCTGACGGTGTTCATGGCCGCGGCCGGGCTGTCGCCCGAGGAGCTGCGCTCGCGCGCCTCGGATCCCGAGTTCCTGGGCTTCGTGATGGACTTCCTGCTGCAGGACGAGACGCTGCTGATCGACTTCTGCCAGGAGAGCGGGCTGCCCTTCGACCGGCCGATGCGGGCGCGGGCGGCGTTGCCGGGGGGCGACGCGCCCGAGTGGACCTGAGGGGCGGCGCGGGACGGGACTCGGCCCCCCTGCGGGGCGCCGTCGCCCGCCCGGCCGCCCGCCTGCCGGCGGCGCAGCGCCTGGCGCATGGGCCTTCATCGCGGGGGCCTTCGTCGCGGGGGGCGCGGGGGCGCTTGTCGACTCGGGGCGCGGGGCGGAGAATGGGGGCATGTCTCTTCCGCCCGGATTCATCGACGAGCTGCGCGACCGCGTCAGCCTGGCCTCGCTGGTCGGGCGCAAGGTGTCGTGGGAGCGGGGCAAGACCAACGCCGCCAAGGGCGACTACTGGGCGCCGTGCCCGTTCCACCAGGAGAAGACCGCCTCGTTCCACGTGAAGGACCGCGAGGGGTTCTATTACTGCTTCGGCTGCCAGGCGAAGGGCGACCACATCACCTTCCTGCGCGAGGCGGAGAACCTGGGCTTCATGGAGGCCGTCGAGGCGCTGGCGCAGATGGCGGGCATGCAGATGCCCTCCCGCGATCCGGCCGAGGCGAAGCGGGCGGAGGCCCGGCGCGGGCTCGCCGAGGTGATGGAGCAGTGCGTCCAGCATTTCCGCATGCAGTTGCGCACGGCGAAGGCGGAGCAGGCGCGGGCCTACCTCAAGAGCCGCGGCCTGGGGGAGGCGGAGCAGAAGCGCTTCGAGATCGGCTTCGCCCCCGACGAGCGGGGCGGGCTGCTCGAGGCGATGGCCGCCAAGGGCGTGGACGCCGAGATGCTGGTGCGCGCGGGCATGCTGATCCGCCCCGACGAGGGCGACCGGCGCGGCAGCCGCCCCTTCGACCGCTTCCGTGGCCGCATCATGTTCCCGATCCGCGACGCGCGCGGCCGCTGCATCAGCTTCGGCGGCCGGGCGCTGAGCCCGGAGGCGCGGGCGAAATACCTCAACGGGCCGGAGACGGAGCTTTTCGACAAGGGCCGCAGCCTGTTCAACCACGGACCCGCCAGGGAGGCCGCCGGCAAGGGCGCCGACCTGATCGCGGCCGAGGGCTACATGGACGTGATCGCGCTGGTGGCGGCGGGGTTCGAGGGCGCGGTGGCGCCGCTGGGCACCGCGGTCACCGCCGATCAGCTGCAGATGCTGTGGAAGATCGCCGACGAGCCGGTGGTGGCGCTGGACGGCGACACGGCCGGGCTGCGCGCGGCGCGCCGGCTCGCGGACCTGGCGCTGCCGCTGATCGGGCCGGGGCGCAGCCTGCGCTTCGCCCTGCTGCCGGCGGGCAAGGATCCCGACGACCTGATCCGGGCGGAGGGCGCGCCGGCGATGCAGGGGGTGATCGACGCCGCCCTGCCGCTGGTCGAGATGCTGTGGCGCGCCGCCACCGAGGGGCGCGACCTCGACAGTCCCGAGCGGCGGGCGGCGCTGGACCGCGACCTGGGGCTGATGCTGCGCCGGATCGAGGACCGCAACCTGCGCCGTCACTACGCCGAGGCGATGCGCGAGCGGCGCGACGCGCTGTTCGGCCGCCCGGCGACGCCGCGGATGGACCCGGGCCCCGCGCCCGATTTCGCCCCCGACTACGCCGCCGCCTTCGGGCCCGACGCGGGGCCGGACTACGCGGGCTACGAGCCCGATCCGGGCCCGGGATACGAGCCCGCCGGCTATGCGCCCGGCTTCGCTTCCTCCGACGGCGCGCCCGAGAACGGCCGGCAGGCCCGGGCGTTCCAGGGCGGGGGCGAGGGCCAGGGCCAGGGTGGGGGCGGCTATCGCCAGGGCGGCTTCCAGGGGCGCGGCGGCGGGCGGAAATTCCCCCGCGGCGGCCGTGGGGGCGGCTTTGCGCAGGGCTTCGCGGAAGGCCCCTCGCAGGAGGCGCTGGCCAGCGCGCTGGCGGACTCGGCCGAGGCGCAGTCGCGCATCCGCGAGAGCGTGATCCTGTGGGGCGTGCTCAACCACCCCGAGGCGGCCGAGCGCCATGAGGACGCCCTGCGCGAGATGCCCTTCGCCGATCCCGGCCTCGCGCGCCTGCGCGACGCGCTGCTGGACGCGCTGCCGGGCGCGCTGGACGACGCCGAGCCCCGCGCCGCGCTGTCGCGGGCGGTGGAGGCGAAGATGAACGGCGACCCGCGCTCGGCGCTCTCGGCGGGGCCGCTGGCGCTGACCCGGGCGCTGGGCCCGGAGGCGGCGCCGGAACTCGCGGCGGCCGCGCTGAGCGAGGCGATGCTCCACCACGCGGGACATCTCTCCGCCAGGGAGGAGGGAAAGGCGGCGATTGCGGAGATTTCCCTCGACACGGTCGATGAAATCGCCCATCGCCTCGCCTACATCTCCCGCGAGCGGGAAGAAGCCCTGCGCCGAGGTCTTGGCGGAGAGGGCGGTTCCGCAGAGGGAGACGACCAACTCTCGCAGCGGCTGCGCGCGTTCATCGAACGCGAGCCGTGGCGAAAAGGGCCCAGGCGGCGAAACTAGCGCCGGGCATGGTGATTCGAGGAGCGAATCGCCTATATCGGTACGGAGCAGGACGGCACGGGTGAGTCGGTAGGTGATTCGCCCGCGGCTTGGGGGCGACGCCCTGGAGGATTTGAATGGCTGCGAAAGACGTCGACGACTCCAAGGAAGAGGAACAGGCCGAAGGCGCGGGGCCGATGCTCGACATGAGCCAGGCCGCGGTCAAGAAGATGATCGCAGCCGCCAAGGCCAAGGGCTTCATCACCTACGAGGAGCTCAACCGCGTTCTTCCGCCGGAGCAGGTCAGCTCGGAACAGATCGAGGACGTGATGTCTCTCCTGTCGGAGATGGGCGTCAACGTCGTCGAGGAGGAGGAGACCGAGGCCGAGGAGGCCAAGGAGGAATCCAAGGAAGTCGTTCCGACCCAGACCACCAGCGAAAGCCTCGACCGCACCGATGATCCGGTGCGCATGTACCTGCGCGAGATGGGCTCGGTCGAGCTGCTGTCGCGCGAGG
>CAXGVP010000353.1:0-4759 GCA_964013055.1 uncultured Albimonas sp. | reverse complement strand
ACGGGGCGCGCCCATCCGGCGACGCCCAATCCGCCCGCCCCAAGGGCGCCCCGGGCTCGACCCGGGGCCTCTCGCAGCGGGCCACAGGGCGCGCCCATCCGGCGACGCGCATACCGCCCGCCTCACGGGCGCCCCGGGCTCGACCCGGGGACCCTCGCGGGATCGTCCGAGGGGCGCGGCGCGGGAGAGCGGTCCTGCAGGCACGCGAAAGGGCCGGGGCGTCGCCGCCCCGGCCCTTCCCGGTCGCGATCGCCCGGGATCAGGCGAACATCAGGTCGTCGGCGGTCAGCTGGTCGAAGTCGTCCGAGGTGACCTTGGCGACCTTGTCGTGGTTGACCACCACCCAGGCGAAGTCCTTCTTCTTGTGCTCCTTGAAGGTGACGTCCTCGAAGCCGATCGAGGCGTCGAAGCCCTCGACTCGGATCATGTCGATCCCGGCCTCGAAGTCCGCCAGCTCGTCCCAGCCGCCCTTGCGCTCGACCACGAAGACGTCCTCGCCCGCGCCGCCGATCATCAGGTCCTTGCCCAGGCCCCCCACCAGGAGGTCGTCGCCCGCACCGCCGCGCAGCTCGTCCTTGCCGCGGCCGCCATAGAGCGCGTCGTCCCCGGCGAGGCCCTTGAGCAGGTCCTTGCCGTTGCGCCCGTAGATGAAGTCGTCGCCCGCGGTCCCGACCAGCTCCTGCTTGCCGTTCCCGCCCACGATCTCCTCGCCCGGCACGAAGCCGAAGTCGAACAGCGCCAGCACCGGGTCGTGGTCCGAGGCCTGCTCGGCCTGGTCGGCGTTGACGTGGACATAGTCCACCTCGACCCCGCCCAGCAGGTTCGAGGTCGCGAGGATATGGTCCAGCGCCTGCGCGTTGCCGTCGAAGATGTAGGACCACACATCCCCCTCGTCGGCGAACTCGGCGAGATGCGTCAGCACCTGCTCGAGCCCGGTCCCGGCGAGATCCTCGGCCACCTCGTCGGTGAACTCGAAGGTGTTGAGGTCGCCCAGCACCGCCACCTTGGCGTCCGGATCGGCCGCCACGATCGCGTCCACCACCTCGTTGACCGCCTTGGCCGCGGCCTCGCGGTCGGCCTCGCCGCCCTGCTCGAAGGGCTGCTCGGCGCCGAAGATCGGGTCGGAGCCGGAGCGCGAGGGGAAGTGGTTGTTGATCAGGGTGATCTCTTCGCCCTGGAAGCGGAAGGTCGCCAGCAGCGGCTCGCGCGTGCCGTCGAAGGCGTCGGGCTCCGTGACGCCGTAGGCGGCGAGCGCCTCGGCGTCCAGGGTCTGCGAGGCGACCAGCTCCACCCGCTCGGCGTTGTAGAGATAGGCGTTGCGGATGTTGCCGCCCGGGACGCCGCCGTGGGACTGCTCCTCGCCGTAGTCGGAGTCGATGAAGCTGTAGGTCGGCCCGCCCAGCGCCGCGATGGCGTCGACCAGGGCCTGCAGCGTCTCGTCCGCCGCCACGATCCCGTCCATCAGCCCGTCGGAGACGCCCGAGTTGTCCTGGATCTCCTGCAGCCCGAGGATGTCGGGCGAATTGAGGTTGTCCACGATCTGCTGGGCCAGCGCCAGGATCTGGGCCGCGTCGTCGTCGTCCGAGTCCCCCGTCCCCGTCGCCGAGGTCAGGTTCAGCACGTTGAACGTCGCCACCGCCAGCTTCGAGCCGGTCCCCGAGAGGTCGGAGACCTCGGGCGCGTTGCTCGAGGGGGTCTCGACGGTGAACGCGTCCGTCACCGCGACCTGGTAGTTGCCGAAGTCGTAGCCCACCACGCCGGTGACGTCCGAGAGGATGTCGCCCACGTTCAGCTCCGGCGCCTCGAAGCCCTCGGGCAGCAGGCCCGAGTCATACTGCAGCTGGATCCGCTCGGGGTTCAGGTCGCCGTAGCCGTCGGCGTCGGCGTTGATCGGCAGGACGCCCCGGTCGGTGAGCGCCGGCGTCGTGCCCGCGCCCTCGTCCGAGACCACCCAGGTCTCGTCGAAGCGGTTGGTGGGCGAGATCACCGCGCCGCCCTCGACGGTGACGCGCATGCCCTCCAGGCTCTCCCAGAAGTCGATGGCGTCGGTCGCGGGGTCGAAGTCGACGGCGTCCTCGTTGAGGTTCACCGGCAGCTCGTCGTCGGAGATGATCTGGTCGGGGATCGCCCGCCCGCCCGCGCCCACCACGATGGCCGCCGGCAGGTCGTTGCCCGAGGACAGCACCTCGACCGTGGGCGAGGTCAGCTCGGTCAGCGCGAGGTTGCCGGCGCCGCCGACATACTCGGTCACCGTGCCGGTCACCGCGGCCTCGTCGCCCACGACCACCGAGGGCGCGCCGCCGGTGTAGACGAAGATCGCGTCCGAGGTGGCGTCGTCGCCGTCGCCGGTCGGGTCCTGCAGGTAGAAGCCGTTGCTGTCGACCGCGGTGACGATGCCGGTGGTCTTCACCGTCATCCCCTCGAAGGCCGACATGTGGCCGGCGCCCTGGATCTGGCCGATCGAGGCCTCGTCGGGCAGCAGGTTGAACATCGCCACCGTGCCGGTGACCTCATAGGACACCGCGATCTGGGCGAAGCCGGTCGAGCTGAGGTCCTGGGGGATGAACTCGATCACCTCGGGGGCGAGGTTGCCGTTCCCGAAGCCGGGCATGTAGTCGACCAGGGAGACGTCCGCGGGGTCGGTGATGTCCATCACGAACACGCCCGAGTCCCGCTCCAGCCCGATGAAGGCGAAGGTCTTGCCGTAGGCCTGGCCGATCTCGATCGCCTCGGGCTCCGGCCCCTTGGCGTCGGAGCGGTTCTCGCCGTCCTCGCCGTCGTCGTCGTTGAAGCGCTCGGGGTAGTTGGCGGCGATGAAGGTCTCGAACAGGGAGCCGGAGTCGTAGACCAGCGTGCCGTCCTCGGCGAAGATCGAGAACGAGCGGGTGTTGAGCGCGTGCAGGACGTCGATGTCCCCGTCGCCGTCGACATCCCCGTCGACGGTCGAGACCGCCAGACGCTCCAGCCCCGTGGTGTCGACGGAGGGGTCGATCAGCCCGTCTTCCAGCAGCGAGCCGACGCGGGCGCTGTCGAAGCCGCGGTCGTCGCCCTCGTTCGCCGTGACGAAGTAGGTCTGGCCGTCGACCTCGTAGGACGCGATCGCGTCGGGCATGAACAGGCCGACGAGGTCGTCGAAATTGTTCAGCTCGATGATGCCGTTGTCGTTGGCGTCGAGCTCGTTCCCCGGCGCGGAGAAGTCGCGCGTGCCCAGCCCGATCACCTCGGTGATCGTCATCGAGGCGATGTCGAGCACCGCCACCGCGTTGTTCTCCTGCAGCGTCACGAAGGCCTTGGAGCCGTCGGGCGACAGCGCGATGTACTCGGGCTCCATGTCCAGCGCGAAGTTCACGCCCGGCGCGATACGCACGCCGTCGGCACGGGCGAGATCCTCGAAGCCGTTGAAGGCGGTGAAGTCGAGAACCGTCGCGACCGGCGCGGTCACGTCGCTCAGGTCGACGATGCCCACCGTGCCCAGCGGGTCGTCGTCGTTGTCGCTGTCCTCGTTCTTCTCGCCCTCGCCGGCGACCAGGATCTTCAGCCCGTCGTCGGTGAAGGTCAGCATGTCGGGCAGCACGCCCACGTCGGCGGTCGAGATCAGGGCGCCGGTCTCGGCGTCGAAGATCGCCACGAAGCCGGGCTGGGAAACCTGGGTGGTCTCGCCGAAGATGGTCATCTCGACCGGAGCGCGGGCGATGGCCGCCGCGATCAGGCCGTTCTTGATGTCGACCGACTGGATGCCGGCGTAGCCCTCCAGCGCGGTGAGGTCGATGGACAGCAGCAGCGAGCCGTCGGCCGCATCGAGCACGTCGACCGAGTCGTTCTCGCCGTTGGTCGTGGCCAGCTTGCCGGCGTCGAACTGAACCACCTCCGAGCCGCCCTCGCCGACGCCCGAGTCATGCTGCCACACGGGCGCGAGACGGACCGAGCCGGAGGGGGTGGGCGCGTCGATGCCCGCGCCCGGCTGCTCGATGGTCGCGCCGGAGCGGACCACGATGTTCTGGAAGGCGAAGCCCTCGGAGCCGCCGTCGGTGGCGCCGCGGAAGGTGAGCGTGAGCTGCGAGCCGGTCCCCTCGATGGCCCTGGCGAACTGGGTCAGCTGGTTCGACAGGGCGATGCCGTCCACGGTCAGCGGGTCGTCGAGCGTGACCTCGGCCCCGCCGGCGAGCGTGTAGGTCAGCGCGCCGGCCTCGTCGGCCACGGCCTCGAACAGGGTGACGGCCGGCCCGCCGTCGATCGAGACCTCGAAGGCGAAGGCGTCGTCGGCCTCGAAGTCGCCCATCACGCCCAGGTCGATGGAGACCGAGAGGTCGTCCTGCCCGGCGATGTCGAAGACCCAGGCGGCCGAGACCTCGCCGGTGGGGTTGTCGCCGTTGACGGTGTCGGTGACGCCGAAGAACGGGTCGAGGTTGGTGTCGTCCACGATGCCCAGCGTGTCGGCCGGGAAGGTCGCGAGGCTGTCGTCGAGCACCGCGAAGGGGATCGAGGGGGAGGCGTCGCGGTCGTAGATCTGCGCGCCGTCGCCCGAGGACGAGAAGGCGTCGGCGAAGGCGTTGGCGTAGGAGACCAGGTTGACGTCGGCCGCGCCGGTCAGGCTGGAGGCGACGACGGTTCCGCCGACGGCGGTGGGCGCGGACGGGGTCGGAAGGACGGCCACGGGCATTTCCCCTCGGAAAGGCGACCCCGGACGGGGCGCGGATCTGGTCGACGCCTCCGCGCGGGCGCGCGAAGACGGCCCGGACGCGACGTGCGGCCGGGGCGG
>CAXGVP010000352.1:0-4762 GCA_964013055.1 uncultured Albimonas sp. | reverse complement strand
CGCGGCGCGCGCGCGGATCAGATGCGGGCGGAGACGGCGTTGCGGGCCGCCTCGGCCCCGGCCTCGTCGCCCTGGCGCGCAAGGCGGCTCGCCTCGGAGATCGCCGCCAGCGCCGCCTGCAGCCGGGACCGGGCTAGCGCCGCCACATGGCGATCCGCAGAAGAGGGCGGCGAGGCCGCCAGCGCCCCCTCGATCACGATCCGCATCTTGGCGGCGGTGGCCTCCGGGTTGCCCTCGATCGGCGAGACGTCGATGGGCGCGAATCCGCCGATGGCATAGCGCCGCCCGTCCGGGCCGGTCTGGTAGAGATAGACCGCCGGCCCCGCCCAGGGGCGCCCGGCGTCGACATGGGCCATCTCGTGCTCGCGCACCTCCTTGTCGCGCTGGGCCATCTGGGCGACGACGGCCAGCTCCTCCTCGCTGAGCCCGGCCTGGAGGGGGTCGGCGGCGCGGGCGGCGGCGGGGGCGGCGGCCGGGCCGCCGTCAGCCGCCGGCGCGCCGGCCGCCGCGACGGCCGCGGAGGCGACCGCCGCAGCGCCTGCGGCCGACGGCAGTCCGGCGCCGGGCCGGGACAGCACGGCTGCGGCCAGCGGAGATGCAGCGCCGGCTGACGCGGCGAAGGGCGGGGAGACGGGCGGTGAGACGAGCGGGGACGGGGCGCCCGGCCCGGCGGCGGGGCGCGCGGCGGCGGCGCGGCCGTCGCCCGCACGCTCGCCCCCCTCGCCCTCGGCCAGGGCGGCGAAGATCGAGCCGGGCTCGGCGCGGCTGCGCGCGACGGCGGCCAGCGCGCCGGCCACCGTCTCGGGGCGGGCGGTGTCGGGAGCCCCCTGGCGCGACGGGGCCCCGGCGTCGGGGGCGCTCGAGACGCCGCGCAGCGCGACCGCGGGGTCGACGCGACGCGCGGCGGGCGCAGCCGTATGGGTCGAAAGGGTGCCCAGCATGGTCTTCGGTCCAGCGAACTCCGAGGTCGCATCGGGCGAAGCGTGTGCAAGCGGCGGCGCAGGGAGCGGCAAGACATGCGCCGCATCCGCCGCACCCTCTGCGGGCGCGCATCGCCAGGTTTCGGGCGACCCGGAAGTCCATTCCTGAGTTCGCCGCACGATCGCCGCGGTTCGACCGCGGCCCTCCGGCGCGAGTTTCAGACGCTTGGCGCGCGGGTTTCGCCGCGCCGTGCCGACGGTTCGCCGGCGCCTGGACGCCGTTCGGCGCCTCCGCGATCGAGGGGACGATCCCCCCTCGTTCGCCGTCGGCCTCTGCGGCCGACCCCGGTCCTTCCACCGGAGACTCGCTTTTCGCAAACAAGGGTTGAGGAGTCGTTAATTTCGCCGCCGAAACTTGCCCCCGTCGTCGCCTGGCCCAAGTCGCCGCCCCCCACGACTGCGCCCGACTGTCCTCCGCGGCCGACGGGGCGGGACGGGGACGCGGCTCGCGCCCGCTCGACTTGGCACGGGGGCAGTCGAAGCGGCGGGTTTAAGCGATGGGAAACGCCGCCCAAGCGAAGACGAAGAAAAGGGGGAGGCGCGGCGGGCGCCTCCCCCAAGTGGGGTCGGATCAGGCTTCTCTCGCTCTCTGCTCGTAGGTTTTTTCGCCTGCGGCCTGTTCCTGTGCAGGCGCGGCGGGATCCGCCGCGCCCTCGTCGTCCCTCGTGATCAGCTGCAGCCGGAGGTCCCGCCGCAGGTGTTGCACTTCAGGCAGGTGCCGTTGCGCACCAGCGTGAAGTTCCCGCACTCGCCGCAGGGGTCGCCCTCGTAGCCCTGCATCCGGGCCTTGGCGCGATCGTCCATCGGCGCGGCCGCGGGGGCCACCAGCGTGTCGGCGAGCGCCGAGCCCACGGGCTGCGTCTCGACCGAGACCGAGGCGACCGCGGCCACCGAGGTCTCGGACTTGTCCATGCCGCCGCGCAGCACCAGCAGGTTCTGCGGCATCCGCTGGCGGGTGTAGCCGGGCGAGGTCATCTCGCGCAGCATCGCCACCGCCTGCTCGGCCACGGTCTCGGGCGCCTCCTCGAAGTTGCGCTTCCCTTCCTCGTCGCCGCGGCCCATCTCGTCGAAGCGCACGCCCTCGGGCTGCACATGGGCGAGATCGGTGCGGTCGAGGTAGCTGACCGCCAGCTCGCGGAAGATGTAGTCGAGGATCGAGGTCGCGTTCTTGATCGAGTCGTTGCCCTGCACCAGGCCCGCCGGCTCGAAGCGGGTGAAGGTGAAGGCCTCGACGAACTCCTCCAGCGGCACGCCGTACTGGAGGCCGACCGAGATGGCGATGGCGAAGTTGTTCATCATCGCGCGGAAGGCGGCGCCTTCCTTGTGCATGTCGATGAAGATCTCGCCCAGGCGCCCGTCCTGGTATTCGCCGGTGCGCAGGTAGACCTTGTGGCCGCCGACGATGGCCTTCTGGGTGTAGCCCTTGCGCCGCTCGGGCAGCTTCTGGCGGTCGGCCTGCTGGCGCATCACCTCCTTGACGATCACCTTCTCGACGATCTTCTCGGCGATGATCTCCGCGCGGGCGGCCATCGGGGCCTCGATCAGCTCCTCTTCCTCGTCCGCGTCCTCGATCAGCGAGGCCGAGAGCGGCTGCGACAGCTTGGAGCCGTCGCGGTAGAGGGCGTTGGCCTTCACGCCGAGGCTCCAGGAGAGCTCGTAGGCGTCGAGGCAGTCCTCGATCGTGGCCTCGTTGGGCATGTTCACGGTCTTGGAGATCGCGCCCGAGATGAAGCTCTGCGCCGCGGCCATCATGCGGATGTGGCTCTCGACCGAGAGGTAGCGCACCCCGATCTTGCCGCAGGGGTTGGCGCAGTCGAAGACCGGCAGGTGCTCGGGGTCGAGGCCCGGCGCGCCCTCGACCGTCATCGTGCCGCAGACGTGCAGGTTGGCGGCGTCGATGTCGGCCTTCGAGAAGCCCAGGTGCTTGAGCAGCGAGAAGGCCGGGTCGTTGAGCTTCGCCTCGGGGATGCCCAGCGTGTCGCGGCAGAACTCCAGGCCCAGGGTGAACTGGTTGAACACGAAGGAGATGTCGAAGGCGCTCTCGGTCGCGGCCTCGATCTTCTCCAGCTGCTCGGGGCCGAAGCCCTTGGCGGACAGCGCCGCCAGGTTCACGCCCGGGGCGTTCGACAGCGTGCCGTGGCCGACCGCGTAGCGCACGATCCGGTCGATGGAGACCTCGTCGTAGCCCAGCGTCTCGAGCGCGGCGGGGACCGACTGGTTGATGATCTTGAAGTAGCCGCCGCCGGCCAGCTTCTTGAATTTCACCAGGGCGAAGTCGGGCTCGATGCCGGTGGTGTCGCAGTCCATCACCAGGCCGATGGTGCCGGTGGGGGCGATGACCGAGGACTGGGCGTTGCGATAGCCGTGGGCCTCGCCGAGCGCCAGGGCCTCGTCCCAGGCGCGCTGGGCGCGCTCGACCAGCAGCTGGTCGGGGCAGCTCTCGATGTCGAGCGCCACCGGGTTCACGGCCAGGCCCTCGTAGCCCTGGGTCTCGCCATAGGCGGCGCGGCGGTGGTTGCGGATCACGCGCAGCATGTCCGAGGCGTTCGCCTCGTAGCGCGGGAACGGCCCCACCTCGGCGGCCATCTGGGCGGAGGTGGCGTAGCTCACGCCGGTCAGGATCGCGGTCAGGGCGCCGCCCAGCGCGCGGCCCTCCTCAGAGTCATAGGCCAGGCCCATGTTCATCAGCAGGCCGCCGATGTTGGCGTAGCCCAGCCCCAGCGTGCGGTAGTCGTAGGAGCGCTGCGCAATTTCCTTGGACGGAAACTGCGCCATCAGCACCGAGATCTCGAGCGTCACGGTCCACAGGCGGGTGGCATGCTCGTAGCCCTCGACGTCGAACTCGCCGGCGGCGTGGAAGGCGAGCAGGTTCATCGAGGCCAGGTTGCAGGCCGTGTCGTCGAGGAACATGTACTCCGAGCACGGGTTGGACGCCCGGATCGGCCCGTCCGCCGGGCAGGTGTGCCAGGCGTTGATGGTGTCGTGGAACTGGATGCCCGGGTCGGCGCAGGCCCAGGCGGCATGGCCGATCTGGTCCCACAGCTCGCGCGCCGAGACGGTTTTCGCAACTTTGCCGTCGGTGCGCCGGATCAGCTCCCACGGCTTGTCCTCACGGACGGCATCCAGGAACGCATCGGTCACGCGCACCGAGTTGTTGGAGTTCTGGCCGGAGACCGTCAGGTAGGCCTCGCCGTCCCAGTCGGTGTCGTAGGTCGAGAACTCGATCGAGGAATAGCCCTGGGCGGCGTACTGGAGGACGCGCTTGACGTAGGTCTCGGGGATCATGTCGCGGCGGGCGGCCTTGAGGGCCTTCTTCAGCGACGGGTTCTTCTTGGGGTCGGTGGCGTCCTCCTCGGCGCCGTCCCAGGCGCGGATGCCCTCGAAGATCTCGTTGAGGCGACGCTCATGCGCCTTCGAGCCGGCGACGAGCGAGGCGACCTTCTGCTCCTCGCGGACCTTCCAGTTGATGAAGGCCTCCACGTCGGGGTGATCCATGTCGCAGATCACCATCTTGGCGGCGCGGCGGGTGGTGCCGCCCGACTTGATGGCGCCCGCGGCGCGGTCGCCGATCTTCAGGAAGCTCATCAGGCCCGACGACTTGCCGCCGCCGGCCAGGGTTTCGCCTTCGCCGCGCAGATAGGAGAAGTTGGAGCCGGTGCCGGAGCCGTATTTGAACAGGCGCGCCTCGCGGACCCACAGATCCATGATGCCGCCGTCATTGACCAGATCGTCGGCGACGGACTGGATGAAGCAGGCATGCGGCTGCGGATGCTCGTAGGACG
>CAXGVP010000351.1:0-4766 GCA_964013055.1 uncultured Albimonas sp. | reverse complement strand
GCACGGCCCGCCTGTGGGAGGCTGCGCCGGTCGGCGGCGCGTCGCCGGCCGCTTTCGTGGAAACCGCCGGCGGGTCGGGCTGGGTTCCGGCGGCGCTCGCCCGTCCGTGCGGCGCGGCCTGCGCCCCGGTCCCGGCCCCCGCCGCGCCAGACTGAAAGGAGCCCGCCGCATGGTCGGTCCGGTCGCCGTTCTCCTGCTCTGCCAGCTCGTGGGCGAGGTCGCCGCCCGCACGCTCGCGCTTCCGGTCCCGGGGCCGGTGATCGGCCTGGGGCTGCTGGCGGCGATCCTGCTCGCCTCGCCGCGGGCGGCGGGCTTCGTGGGGCCGACGGCGCGCACGATCCTGGCGAACCTGTCGCTGCTGTTCGTGCCCGCCGGCGTCGGCGTGGTCGCCAACCTGGGCGTGCTGTCCGAGCACTGGCTCGCCTTCGCCCTGGTCCTGACGCTCAGCACCGTGATCGCGATGCTGGCCAGCGTCGGCGCCTTCCTGCTGGTCCTGCGCCTGACCGGAGGCCGCGATGTCTGACGTCGCCCGGATCTGGAGCTACCTCGCGACCGAGCCCCTGCTGTGGCTGACGCTGACCGTCACGGCCTGGGTGCTGGCCGACCTGGTCGCGCGGCGGCTGGGGCGCCATCCGCTCGCCAATCCGGTGCTGATCGCGATCGTCGCGCTCGCCGCCACGCTGCAGCTGACCGGGACGCCCTACGAGACCTATTTCGAAGGCGCCCAGTTCATCCATTTCATGCTCGGGCCGGCGACGGTCGCGCTCGCCGTGCCGCTGGTCGCCAACCTGGGCGCCGTGCGCGCCGCCGCGCTTCCGATGGCGGTCGCGCTGGTGGCGGGATCGCTCGCCGCGATGCTCTCGGCGATGGCCATCGCCATGGCCTTCGACCTGCCGCGGGAGGCGATCGTCTCGATCAGCCCCAAGTCCACCACCGCGCCGGTCGCGCTCGGCATCGCCGAGGCGCTGGGCGGGCGGCCGACGCTGACGGCGGTGCTGGTGATCCTGACCGGGATCTGCGGGGCGATCGTGGCGACGCCGCTGATGAACGCGCTCGGGATCCGCGACTGGCGGGCGAGGGGCTTCGCGGTCGGCGTCGCCTCCCACGGCATCGGCGTCGCGCGCGCCTTCCAGGTGCACGAGGTGGCCGGCGCCTTCGCGGGCATCGGCCTGGCGCTGAACGCCATCGTCACCAGCCTGCTGGCGCCGCTCGTGGTGCACCTGCTGCTCTGACCCCGGCCGGCGCGGCCGCCCGCCGCGGCGCGGCAGGGGCTGCGACGGGGGGGCGGCCCCCCCTTGCGCTGCTTCGGGCCGCGATCAGCGTCCCGACAGGCGCCCGATCCGCTCCAGCATGATCTCGGTCGAGCCGTCGGCGAAGCTTGCGGCCTGCATGCCGGCCATGTGGCGGGCGAACATCGACCGCTCCCCCAGGCCGGAGGCGCCGTGGGCGTGCAGCAGCTCGGGCACCCAGCGGTTGGCGAGCTGGATGCCGACGTATTTCGCCTGAGCCGCGATCAGCTGGGTGTCCTCGCCCGCCGAATGCGCCGCCTCGGCCTGGCGCACCAGGGCGCGGGCGGCGGCGAGCTCCGCCTCGGCCGCCGACAGGCGCCAGCGCCAGCCCTGCCGGGTCTCCAGCGCCGCGCCGAACAGGGGGCGGGCGCGCCCGTGGGCGGCGGCCGAATCCAGGCCCGCGTCCACCATGCCCAGGCACATCGCGGCCACGTAGATCCGCGCGCCGTTGATCTCGGTCAGGATCTGCTTGAAGGCCGTGCCGGGCTGCGAGATCACCGCCTCGGGCGGCGCGATGTAGTTCTCCAGCCGATAGCCGCCGACGCCGTTGGCGAAGATCCCCCAGGTCCCCGAGCCCTCGACCCGGGCGAACCCCGGCTGCTCGGCCTGCACCAGGAAGGCGCCGATGCCCGAGGCGTCGCCGATCTCGCCGGTCTGGGCGAAGCAGATCGAGGTCGAGGCGTGCTGCGCGTTGGTGATCCAGGCCTTCTCGCCGTTCAGCACCCACGACCCGTCGTCGCGCAGCCGCGCCGTGGTGCGGATCGCGGCGAAGTCCGAGCCCGCGCCGGGCTCGGTCAGCGCCGCGCAGCCCGTCGCCTCGCCGCGCAGCATCGGGGCGACCCGGCTCTGCGCCAGCGGGTTGTCGGTCAGCCGGGCCAGCCGCCAGGCGGTGTTGTGGGTATTGAGGATCGCCATCGAGAAGCCGAAGCAGGCGCGGGCGAACTGCTCGGCGAGCTCGGACTTGCAGGCGAAGGACAGGCCCAGGCCGCCCAGCTCCTGCGGGACCTGGACGCCGGTGAAGCCCGCATCGGCCGCGAGCCGCAGCGCGTCGAGGTCGGCGCGCCGCTCGCGCTCGCAGGCCTCGGCGGCGGGGACCAGCACCTCGTCGGTGAAGGCGCGGGCCTTGGCCACCAGCGCCCGCTCGGCCGCGGTCAGGGTCATCGCTCATCCTCCCATGCTGCGCGTCGAGGCGCCTGTTGGAGGCCGCCCGGCGGCCCCGGGCCGCAGCCTAGGCGCCGACCGGCCGCCCGACAAGCGCCGCCGCGCCGTGGCCCGGCGGCTTCGCTTCAAGGTTGACGGATCGCCGCCCGCCCCTCACCCTGCGCGCGAGGGAGACGTGGGGCGGTCCTGCAGGGGAAGCAGGATGGTCCGAGTGACGACGAGCGGCGGCGAGACCGTCGACTTCCTGGTCCTGTCTTCCGGCTTCGGCCGCGACGGTCCCGGCGTGCTGAGCCAGCCCGGCGGCATCGACCGCTACGTCTGGACCACGCCCGCCGGCCGCACGGCGACGGCCGAGGGCGGGTTCGAGACGCTTTCGGTGGGTCTCGACGGCGTGCCCTCGGGCCGGGCCGAGACGCTGGAGGTCGCGGTCTCGGCCGAGGCGACGCTCCTGATCGAGGCCGACCGCCCCTGGATACGCCTCGGCCTGCTGGCGGGCGACCCGCCGGGAGGCGCGCTCGACCACCTGATGCGCGGGGCGGACCGGATCCAGGCCGAGGGCGCGGGCAATGCGCGTTTCTTCGGCGACGGGCTGATGGCCGAGGACTTCGACAACGGCAAGGCCGACGTCTTCGCGCTGTCGGGCGACGGCTGGCGGCAGGCGGCGGGCGACTTCTGGCTGATCCCCTCGACGATCTTCGAGGTGCGGATGGGCGACGACGACCTGCGCATCGACTCCCGCGGGCGGATCGAGATCTGGGGCGACGCCTTCGCCACCATGGACAAGACCGGAAACGACGGCGCGCTGGCCCGGGGCGGGAACGACCGGCTGGATGCGCGCGACGCGCTCGAGGGGGTGCGCCGGCCGGACCCGCCGGTGCTGATCGGCGACATCGGCATGGTCGGCGCGGGCTGGGTGTTCCGCGGCGGCGACGACCTGCTGATCGCCCCGCGCGAGGCGGGGGCGGCGCTGACCGGCGACGTGCTCTCGGGCGACGGGCAGGCGCATCTCTACTGCGGGGACGACGTGCTGAAGGGCGGGCGGCGCGACGACATCCTGTTCGGCGACGCCCAGGACATCCTCGAGCGCTTCGTCTCGATCCTGCCCGGGCGCGACGTGCTGCGCGGCGGACGCGGGGCGGACAAGCTCTACGGCGACCTGCGCGAGGCGGGGCCGGACATGTTCCTGATCGAGCCGGCGCGCAATCCGGACCGCCCGGTGGGGAACGACCGACTGTTCGGCGGCGCGGGGCGCGACCGGGTCGAGGGCGGCTGGGGGGGCGACCGCATCTTCGGGGGCGAGGGCGGCGACCGCCTGTTCGGCGACGCGGGCCGCGACCGGATCGCGGGCGAGGCCGGGGCCGACCGGCTGTGGGGCGGGCTGGGGAACGACTCGCTCGACGGCGGGGCCGAGGGCGACACGCTGGCGGGGAACGGCGGCGACGACCTGATACTCGGCGGCGGCGGGGCGGACACGCTGCACGGCGGCGCCGGCGGCGACCGGATCGAGGGGGGCGCCGGCGACGACCGCATGGCGGGGCAGGGCGGACGCGACAGCCTGGCGGGCGGGGCGGGGGACGACCGGCTCGACGGCGCCTCGGGGCGCGACCGGCTGTTCGGCGGGGCCGGGCGCGACCGGCTGGACGGCGCGGGGGCTGCGGACTCGGTCTCGGGCGGCGGCGCGGCGGACCTGGTGAAGGGCGGCGGCGGCGAGGACTTCCTCTACGGCGGCGGTGGGCGCGACGAGCTGGTCGGCGGGCGCGCCGACGACCGGCTGTTCGGCGGCGGCGGGGCGGACGCGATGTTCGGCGGCCCCGGCGAGGACTGGCTCGAGGGCGGCGCCGGCGCCGACCGTCTCTACGGAGAGGAGGGGCCCGACACCTTCCGCCTGCACCGCGGCGGCGGCGCCGACGTGGCCGAGGACTTCGACCCCGACGAGGACTGGCTGTCGGTCGAACGCGCCATCGGAGGCGTCGACCTGCACGAGAGCAGCCGCGGGGTGATCGTCTCTGGCGGCGGCGCGTCGATGCTGCTGCTGGGGACGACGCTGGCCGACCTGGACCCCGCGGTGCACGACTGGGCGGGGTAGGACGAGACGGACGGGACGGGGGGGCTTGCGAGGCGAAGGCCACGGAGGGGCATGGCGACGGGGGAAGGCTGGGGAGGGGAAGGCGGCGGAGGGATAGGTTGGGGAGGCAAGAGCCGCTTCTGAACTCACCAGGGAACAGGCCCGCGCCTGTCCCCCGCAGCCGTCCGTCGCTGCTTGATGCCTGAGCGACTCGCCCGGCCCCGTCAAGGACAAGCCCGCGCAAGCGCGGG
>CAXGVP010000350.1:0-4766 GCA_964013055.1 uncultured Albimonas sp. | reverse complement strand
ACGGCATGGAAGTCAGCCAGTTCACCTATTTCCAGCAGGTCGGCGGCCATGACTGCCGCCCGGTCTCGGGCGAGCTGACCTACGGGCTCGAGCGGCTGGCGATGTATGTGCTGGGCATCGACCACGTCATGGACATGCCCTTCAACGACCCGCAGGCGCCCATCGCCCTGAAATACGGCGACATCTTCCGCCAGACCGAGCGGGAGTATTCGCGCTTCAACTTCGACGTGGCCGACACCGAGGTCCTGCTGCGCCACTTCGAGGAGGCCGAGGCCGAGTGCGCCGCGATCCTGGCGCATCCCTCGACCGATCCCAAGACGGGCCGCGAGATCGTCATGGCCCACCCCGCCTACGACCAGTGCATCAAGGCCAGCCACATCTTCAACCTGCTCGACGCCCGCGGCGTGATCTCGCCGACCGAGCGGCAGGCCTATATCGGCCGGGTGCGCTCGCTGGCGAAGATGTGCGCCGACGCCTTCGTGACCACCGAGGCGGCCGGCGCCCAGACGACCGCGGCCTGAGCGGCCGCGGGACCCGCGCGAGGGGCCGGCCCTCGCGCGGCTGACAGGAGGTCTCGATGTCCGGTCGCGTGCTGACCCTCGGCCTGGTGCTCTTCGCCCTCGTCTTCGGGGCCGCCCTGTGGTGGTTCCAGACCCGCGCCTATTACGGCGCGGTGGAGGGCGTCGAGGCGATCGACGTCGCCGGCGTCGCCATTCCCGTCGAGGACTGGCAGGCGATCGACGCCGACACCTCGCCGCTGAAGCTGCGCGCCTGCTTCCGGCTGGCGGGCGAGCCTCCGGCCGCGCTGTTCGACCCGGCCGAGGACCCGCTGGGCGAGGCCGCCACCCCGCTCGTCGGCCCCTCCTGGTTCGACTGCTTCGACGCCCCCGCCGTGACGCAGGCGCTCGACGAGGGCCGCGCCGTCGCGGCGCTGGCCGCGCGCAACGAGCCCTGGGGCTTCGACCGCTTCGTGGCCTTCGAGCCCGACACCGGCCGCGGCTGGATGTGGCGCCAGCTGAACCCCTGCGGCCAGGCGACTTTCGACGGCGACCCCGCGCCCGAGGGCTGCGGCGCCCCGCCCGAGGACTGACGGCGATGGAGCCCTCGGCCCTGCACCTGCACATGGTCCCCGACCACCTGTCGATGACGGTGGGGCTGGTGACGTGGCTGGTCGGGGCCGACCTCACCCGGCGCGTCCGCCTGCTGCGCGACTGGAACATCCCCGAGGCGGTGACCGGCGGGCTGCTCGCCTCGCTGGTCCTGCTCGGCGTGCGCGAGCTGCTGGGAACCGAGATCGCCTTCGACATGGAGACCCGCGACGCGCTGATGGTGATGTTCTTCGCCGGCATCGGCCTGAACGCGCGCGTCCGGGACCTGCTCGAGGGCGGGCGGCCGCTGGCGATCCTGCTGGCGCTGACGGTGGCCTTCATCGCCCTCCAGGACGTCGTGGGCGCCGGCGTGGCGCTGGCCTTCGGCGAGCCGTTGGGCCTGGGCGTGCTGCTGGGTTCGGCCGCGCTGATCGGCGGCCACGGCACCGCCATCGCCTGGGCCCCAGAGATCGCCGATCAGTTCGCACGCGAGGGCGCGGCCGAGCTGGGCGTGGCGATGGCGACGCTCGGCCTCGTCGCCGCCGCCCTGATCGGCGGTCCCATCGCCCGCTTCCTGATCGAGCGGCGCGACCTGATGCCCGCCCGCCCGACCGAGGACCTCGCCGTCGGCGTCGCCTACGAGGACGAGGTGTTCGAGCGCATCACGCTCCGCGGCCTGATGCGCGCGCTGCTGGCGCTGAACCTCTCGGTGGCGCTGGGCTACGCGGCGTCGCAGGCGGTCGAGGCGGCGGGGGTGAAGCTGCCGCTGTTCGTGCCCTGCCTGCTGATGGGGATCGGGGTGGGGAACCTGTGGTCGGCGCTGGCCCCTGCAGATGCGCAGGTCAGCCGCACGCCGGGGTTGAACGTGATCTCGGACTTCTCCCTGTCGGTGTTCCTGGCGATGTCGCTGATGAGCCTGCAGCTGTGGACGCTGGCGGGGCTGGGGGCGATGATCCTCGTGGCCCTGGTCCTGCAGGTGGCGCTGGCCGTCGCCTTCATCCTGTTCGCGGTGTTTCCGCTGATGGGCGGGGCCTACCGCGCCGCCGTGCTGTCGGCCGGATTCGCCGGCTTCTCGCTGGGGGCCACCCCCACCGCCATCGCCAACATGACCGCGGTCGCCAAGCGCTACGGGCCCTCGCCCACAGCCTTCGTGATCCTGCCGCTGGTCTCCGCCTTCTTCGTGGACCTGGCCAACGCCGCCGCGATCCGCCTTTTCCTGAGCCTCTAGGAACCCCGCCCGATGCCCGACCTCCTGATCGAACTCTTCTCCGAGGAGATCCCCGCGCGGATGCAGGCCAAGGCCGCCGAGGATCTTCGCCGCCTGGTCACCGACGCGATGGTCGAGGCCGGCCTGACCTACGCCGCCGCCGCCGCCTTCGCCACGCCCCGCCGCCTGACGCTCGCCGTGCAGGATTTCCCCAAGGCCACCAAGGCCACGAAGGAGGAGCGCAAGGGGCCGCGCGCCGACGCCCCCGAAAAGGCGCTGGAGGGGTTCCTGCGCTCCACCGGCCTGACCCGCGACCAGCTCGAGGTGCGCGCCGACAAGAAGGGCGACGTCCTCTTCGCGGTGATCGAGAAGCCGGGCCGCGAGGCCTCGGAGGTGATCGCCGAGGCGCTCGAGGCGGCGATCCGCAATTTCCCCTGGCCCAAGTCGATGCGCTGGGGCGCCGGCAGCCTGCGCTGGGTGCGCCCGCTGCACTCGATCCTCTGCATCGTCCATGACGAGGCCGGCGCCTCGGTGGTGCCGCTGGAGGTGGAGGGCATCCGGGCGGGCGATCGCACCCAGGGCCACCGCTTCATGGCGCCCGGGAGCTTCACGGTGAGTTCCTTCGAGGACTACCAGGCGAAGCTGGCGGCGGCGAAGGTCGTGCTCGACCCGGCGGATCGCGCCGAGAAGATCCAGCACGACGCCGCCCAGATGGCCTTCGCGCAAGGCCTCGAGGTGGTCGAGGACAAGGGCCTGCTGGCCGAGGTCGCGGGCCTGGTCGAATGGCCGGTGGTGCTGATGGGCCCGATCGGCGAAAAATTCCTCGATCTGCCGCCGGAGGTCCTGCAGACCTCGATGAAGGAACACCAGAAGTTCTTCTCGGTGCGCAACCCGGCCACGGGGCGGATCGAGAAATTCGTGACGGTGGCCAACCGCGAGACCGCCGACGACGGCGCCACGATCCTGGCGGGCAACGGCCGGGTGCTGGCCGCGCGCCTCTCGGACGCGCTGTTCTTCTGGGAGAACGACCTGCGCAAGGTGAAGGCGGCCAAGGAAGGATCGGGCGGCATGGAGGCGATGGCCGCGCCGCTGGCCGCGGTGACCTTCCACAACAAGCTCGGCTCCCAGGCCGAGCGGATCGCGCGCATCGCGAAGCTGGCGCGAGAGATCGCCCATGACGTCGGCGCCGATCCCGCGATGGCCGCGCAGGCGGCGACGGTCGCCAAGGCCGACCTCGCCTCCGAGATGGTTTACGAGTTCCCCGAGCTGCAGGGCGTGATGGGAGCTTACTACGCCCGCGCCGCCGGTCTGCCCGAGCCGGTCGCCGCCGCCTGCGGCGCCCATTACGCGCCGCTGGGCCCGTCGGATGCCGTGCCGACCGAGCCGGTGGCGATGGCCGTGGCGCTGGCCGACAAGATCGACATGCTGACCGGCTTCTGGGCCATCGACGAGAAGCCCACCGGCTCCAAGGACCCGTTCGCCCTGCGCCGGGCGGCGCTGGGCGTGATCCGGATCGTGCTGGAGAACGGGTTGCGCCTGGCCCTGACGAGGCCGATCGCGGAGGGCGCCAAGGCCAACCACGTGGATGCGGCGGATCATGCCGGGCCGATGGAGCTGCTGGTCCCCGACCTGCTGGGCTTCCTCGCCGACCGGCTGAAGGTGCATCTGCGCGCCGAGGGCGTGCGCCATGACGTGATCGAGGCCTGCTTCCGCCTCGGCGGCCAGGACGACCTGGTGCTGCTGGTGGCGCGCGTGCGCGCGCTGCAGGCTTTCGTGGACAGCGAGGACGGCGCGAACCTGCTGGCGGGCTACCGTCGGGCGGCGAACATCCTGGAGGCCGAGGAGAAGAAGGACGGGATCGAGTATTCGCTCGACCCCGACGTGCAGTTCGCCGAGGCGGATGCGGAGAAGGCGCTCTTCGCCGCGCTGGACGCCGCCGACCCCGCCATCGGCAAGGCGCTGAACGCCGAGGATTTCTCGGCGGCGATGACGGCGCTGGCGGATCTGCGGGCGCCGATCGACGCGTTCTTCGAGGACGTGGTGGTGAACGCCGACAACGCCATCATCCGCCGCAACCGCCTGTGCCTGCTGAACCGGATCCGCACAGTGATGCTGCGCGTGGCGGCCTTCGGCGCGCTGGAGGGCTGAGGCGCCGCGTCGGGCGCGGCGCGCGGGGCGGGCGTCGCGCCCGCGGCGCTTCCGGAGCGGGTCTCCCGTGGCGCCCGCCGCCTGTGGGCGGCTGTGGAGCCAGGCGCCGCGTCGGAGGGTGCACCTGGGGCCGGCATCGCGCCCGCGGCGCTCGGGATGGGCGTCGCCGGTGGCGATGGGCGCCTTCGGCGGCGGTTGCGCGAGGCGCCGCGCCGGCGGTTGCGCCCGGGGGCGGCGTCGGGCCCGCGGCGCTTGCGACAGGCGGCGCGTGTGGCGATAGGCGCCTCCGGCGGCGGTGGCGCCAGGCGCCGCGTCGGCGGGGG
>CAXGVP010000349.1:0-4770 GCA_964013055.1 uncultured Albimonas sp. | reverse complement strand
GTCCCGGTCCCTCAGGTTCGTCGAAGCCCCGCCGCCCGCCCCGGGCGCGCCTCGCCCCCCCGCGCCGACGCCCGCCACGCGCCGCGGGCGGGACCTTGCCACGGGTGCAGCGGCAGACGCGGCGCCGCCGGGGGCCGGGCTCAGCGGGTGAAGACCAGGGCCGAGTAGGCGCCGATGGCAAAGCGGGCCGAGAACGGGCGATCGTCCGGGCCGCCCTCCTGCGCCTCCAGGTCCGTCGAGGGGTGGTTGGCGAAGTCGGGGCTGTAGCCCTCCCAGTCGGTGTTCAGCCGCAGCCGCCAGGTCCCGCCGGCGGGCAGGCCGATCTCGACGTCGTCGGCCGGCTGGTGGGCGAAGTTCAGCGCCACCACCGCCCCCGCGTCGCCGTCGTTCTCGAATCTCCGGTAGACCACCAGCTTGCGCGCCTCGTCCATCAGCAGGATCTCGGTCTCCCGCCCCGACAGCCCCGCCGACCCGCCGTCCCGGTCCAGCCGCAGCGCGATCAGGTCGCGGTAGAGCCGCGCGATCCCCCGGTAGGTCTCGTCCAGGTCCCAGTCCAGCGGCGCGGTGTCGTCGAACCAGCCGCCCTGCAGGAACTCCTGCCCCTGGAACAGCATCGGGATGCCGGCGGTGGTGAACATCAGCGCCGCCCCCAGCGCCGAGCGCTTCTGCGCCGCCCAGCCCGAGGGCCCCTCGCCGTCGATCTCGTGGGGCACCCGCGCCTGGCCGTTGGCGACCTCGTCATGGCTCTCGGTGTAGATCACCCGCTGGAAGGGATCGTCGGCGCCCGCCTCGGCGACCGCATCCACCACCGCCTGCATCGAGCGGTCGGCGTCCTCGGCCGCGATCAGCGCCTCGCGGATCGGGTGCACGAAGCCCGCGTCCCACTGCGCGCCGAAGCCCGCGCCGCCCTCCCCGACCGGCCCGGTGATCGCGGCGCAGCGGCGCAGGTCCTCGGCGATGGCGATGCGGCCGGGAAAGCGCTCGGCCATCGCCGAGGTGATCTCCTGCATCAGGCTCCAGCCGTCGGGGATCCGGTCGCCGTCGGAAAACTCGTCCCCCGAGATCGTGCGGATGTAGAGGGTCATGTCCAGGCGCAGCCCGTCGACCCCGTAGTCCGCCAGCCAGTGCAGCGCGTTCTCGACGATGAAGCGGCGCACCTCCGGCCGCCCGTAGTCGGGCCGCGTGTCCCCCCAGGGCGTGTCCGAGCGGTGGTCGTTGTAGAAATAGATCCCGCCCTTGCCCTCCTCCCCCCAGCCGTCGAAGCGCCAGAGGTCGAGGTCCGAGGGCCCGAAGTGGTTGTAGACCACGTCCATCAGCACCGCGAAGCCGGACTCGTGGGCCGCCTTCACGAAGGCGCGGAACGCCTCCGGCCCGCCGTAGGAGGTCTCGACCGCGAAGATGTGGGCGGGGTTGTAGCCCCAGCTCAGGTCGCCCGCGAACTCGGCGATCGGCATCACCTGGATCGCGTTCACCCCCAGACGACGCAGGCGGTCGAACTTCTCGACCGCCTCGGCGAAGCCCCCCGCCCGCCCGGGGTCCGAGCGGTTGAAGGTGCCGATGTGCATCTCGTAGATCACCATCCGGTTCCAGTCGGGGCGCTGGAAGGCCTCGTCCGGGGCCGGGGGCGGGGCCGTCACGATGCCGTTGCCGACCGAGTTCGTCACCGCCCGCGCCCAGGGATCGATGCGCGAGACCGCCTCGTCCCCCGTGGCGATCCGGTAGCGGTATTCGTGGCCCGGCGCCGCGTGGGGCAGGTCCGCCACCCAGCAACCGTCGTCCTCGCGGCGCATCGGGTCGGCGGTCTCGGACCAGTCGTTGAAGTCGCCGGTCACCTGAACCGCGTCGGCGTTCGGGGCCCAGACCCGGAAGCTCACGCCGCCGTCATGGGCGACGGCGCCCATCGGGCGCGCAGCGGACCCGGGCGCGTCCGCGCTCCGGTCGGGGGCGAGGGAAAGGGCCTCGGTCATGGCCGGTATCTCCTGGAGACGCCGCGGCGGGGAGGTCGCCGCGCGCGATCGCTCGCACATGATATGGACCGCTCCGCGCGCCCGGCCAGCGGCTGCGCGGACGTGACGGGGAGGCGGCGGGGAGGCGGCGGGGCGCCCTGCCCTCTGGACCTCGGCGCGCGAACCCCTAGACATGGGGGCCCGAGACGACGGAGATCCTGGATGGCCAAAGCCGCACGCCCGAAGGCCGGCGCCCCCGCCTCGGCCCCGCCCGCCCGGGCGCCCGAGGGCCGCTCGCGCGACGTGATGATGCGCATGTGGCGCGACTGGCTGTCGCCGCACTGGAAGCGGCTGCTGGTGAACCTGGCGCTGATCGGGATGGTGGCGGGGGCGACCTCGGTCTATCCGCTGATCATCAAGAACGCGCTCGACGCGTTCGAGACCCGCGACGCGCAGATGATCGCGCTGGCCCCCTGGCTGGTGATCGTGGCGGTGACGGCGAAGTCGGCCGCCCTCTACCTGCAGCGGCTGCAGACCAACAAGATCCTCTCCGAGGTCGACCGCAACCTGCAGGTGGCGATGTATGGCGCGCTGGTGCGCGCCGACCTCGCGCGGCTGGACCGGGAGGCGCCGGCGGCGACGGCCAGCCGCTTCACCACCGACATCCTGGTCCTGCACACCGCCTGCGAGAAGCTGATCACCGCCCTGATCCGCGACGGGCTGACGGTGATCGGCCTGCTGGGCGCGCTGCTCTGGATCGACTGGGAGCTGACGCTCTACGCGCTCGCCGCCCTGCCCGCCGCCGCGATCCCCATCGGCAACATCGGGCGGCGCCTGCGCCGCATCGCGCGCCGCTCGAACGAGGAGGCCGCCGTCATGGCCGGCCGGGTGGCCGAGGGGCTGGGCGGCATCCGCCTGTCGAAGACCTACCGGCTGGAGGGCTATCTCAGCGAAAAGGCCGGCGAGACCTTCGACAGCCTGCGCCGCCTGCGCGTGCGCGCCGCCGACCAGCGCGCGCGCATCGACCCGTTCCTCGAGGGGCTGGCGGGCCTCGGCCTCGCGGTGATCTTCTGGGTGATCGGTTCGCGCATCGCCTCGGGCGAGAACTCCATCGGCGAGTTCATGGCCTTCGTCTCCTCCTTCCTGATCGCGGGGCAGAGCCTGCGGGGCTTCGGCACGCTCTATGCCGAGATCCAGCAGGGCGCGGCGGCCGGCGAGCGGATCTTCGAGGTGATCGACGCGACCCCCGCGATCTCCGACCGCCCCGGCGCGACGGCCCTGCCGCGGCTGAAGGGCGAGCTGCGCTTCGACGGCGTGTCGTTCCACTATGGCGAGGGCGTACCGGCGCTTTCGGGCGTGTCGCTGACCATTCCCGCGGGGGCGAAGGTGGCGCTGGTGGGCCGCTCGGGCGCGGGCAAGACCACGCTGATGAACCTGATCCCGCGGCTCTACGACGTCTCCGCGGGCCGGGTCGCGGTGGATGGCCACGACGTGCGCGACGCGACGCTGGAGAGCCTGCGGGGCCAGGTGGCGGTGGTGGGCCAGGACGCGGTGATCTTCGACGACACCATCGCGCGCAACGTGGGCTTCGGCCGGCCCGAAGCCTCCCGCCAGGAGATCGAGCAGGCGCTGCGCGACGCCAACGCCTGGGACTTCGTCTCGGCCCTGCCGGAGGGGATCGACACGCCCTGCGGGGAGCGGGGCTTGCGGTTCTCGGGCGGGGAGCGGCAGCGGCTGACCATCGCGCGGGCCATGCTCAAGGACGCGCCGATCCTGCTGCTGGACGAGCCGACCTCGGCGCTGGACGCGGAATCCGAGGCCAAGGTGCGCGCGGCGCTGGACAGGCTGGCGCAGGGGCGCACGGTGGTGGTGATCGCGCACCGGCTTTCGACCATCCGGGACGCGGACCTGATCGCGGCCATGGACGGGGGACGCATCGTGGAGACCGGGCGCCACGACGAACTGCTGGAGCGCGGCGGCCTCTACGCCGACCTCCATCGCCTGCAGTTCCGGGAGGGGGCATGACCTCGCGCCGCGGGCAGGAGCCCATCGAGAAGCTGATCGAGCTGCTGGCCCGGCTGCCGGGCCTCGGCCCCCGCTCGGCCAGGCGGGCGGCGCTGCACCTGGTGCGCAAGCGCGAGCTGCTGCTGGCGCCGCTGGCCGAGGCGATGGCGGAGGTGGCGCGCTCGGTCCGGCCGTGCCTGGAGTGCGGCAACCTCTCGACCGACGAGCGCTGCGCGATCTGCTCGGATCCCCAGCGGGACGCGGCGCTGATCTGCGTGGTGCAGGACGTGGCGGACCTGTGGGCGATGGAGCGCGCCTCGGCCTATCGCGGGCGCTACCACGTGCTCGGCGGCCTGCTGAACGCGCTGGACGGAACCGGGCCGGAGGAGCTGGGCCTGCCGCGGCTGGCCGAGCGGGTGCGCGAGGGGGTGACGGAGGTGATCCTCGCCCTGCCCGCCACCATCGACGGCCAGACCACGGCCCACTACGTCGCCGACATCCTGCCCGAGGGGGTCTCGGCGACCTCGCTGGCGCAGGGGGTGCCGGTGGGGGGCGAGCTCGACTTCCTCGACGACGGCACCATCGGCGCGGCCCTGCGGGCGCGTCGCAGTCTCTGACAGACGCTGCGCATCGGCGCGACGCAGCCAGGCCCGCCCGCAGGGCGCCTGTCGTCCGCTTGCGTCGGGAAGCCTTCTACAGGCGCCCTGCGGGCGGGCTTGGCTGGGCCTGTGATCGTCGGGGCGGTGGGAGGGACCTTCGGGCGGGGAGCCTCCGGCGGGCTCCTGACTCACCCAAGAACAAGGCCCGCGCCTGTTCTCCG
>CAXGVP010000348.1:0-4783 GCA_964013055.1 uncultured Albimonas sp. | reverse complement strand
CCGCAACGGCGAGGTTGGCCTCCATCTCCTCGACCGGCAGCTCCATCGCGTAGGCGAGCGCGTTGCCCGACCCGCCGATGCCCCCGCCGGAGCCGATCGACTGGGCGACGATGCCGTGGTTGTTGGCCACGAAGCCCTCGCCCTCCTCGAGATCCTGGAGCGTGGCGCCCCCGGTTGCGATGGTGGTGTTGGTCAGGTCCAGAGTCACCTTGTCGCCGGGCTCGCCGTTGCCGCCGACGCCGCCCAGGCCGATCGAGGTCGCCACGCCGAAGCTGACGTTGCGGCTGATCGCGGCCCCGCCGGCGCCGCCGCCGTTGCCGATGGAATGGGCGACGAGGCCGCGCGCGTGGCTGCCCTCGGTGACGATGTCGGTGTCCTGCAGCGTGGCCTGCACCTCGCCGCCATGGCCCCCGCCCCCGGCGCCGCCGGCGATGGAGATCGCCGACAGCGAGCCGAGCCCGAAGCTGAGCGACTGCGCGTCGCCGCCGGCGCCGCCGCCGCCGCCGATCGACTGCAGCAGCACCCCGAAGCTGTTGGCGCCCGAGGTGGCGATCAGGTGGCGGTCGCCGGCGTCGTTGGCTTCGGAGAGGAACTCGATCAGGCCGCCATTGCCGCCGTTGGCGCCCGAGCCGCCGATGGCGACCGTGGGCAGGCGGGCGTCGATGTTGAACACGTCGCCGCCGTTGCCGCCGCCGCCGCCGATGCTCTGCGCCAGCACGCCGAAGGAGAAGTCGCCCTCGGTGATCGTGGACGTGCCGCTGTCGAAGGTCAGCGCCACCTCGCCGCCGTCGCCGCCCGGGCCGCCCTGGCCGCCGACGGTGATCACGCTGAGCGAGCCGCCGTTGCCCATCACGTCGCCGCCGCCGCCGCCGATGGACTGCGCCACCATGCCCGCCGAGACCCCGCCCCGGGTGTGGATGCGGCTGCCGTAGTTGAAGAACTGGATGTAGCCGCCGACGCCGCCTTCGCCGCCGCCGCCGCCGGCCACCGCGATGAAGTCGCCGTCCGAGGTCAGCGCCCCGCCGCCGCCCGAGATGCCCTGCATCAGCAGGCCGTGCGCGCCGCGCCCGTCGGTGTCGATCCGCGCGCCGCCGATCACGCTCACGGCGCCGGCCTTGCCGCCCTTGCCGCCGCTGGTCTCGCCGATGTCGATGAAGGTGTATTCCGACAGGCCCGGCCCGCCGCCGCCGGCCAGCGACTGCAGCACCACGCCGATGGCGCGGTCGCCCTCGGTCGAGATCACCGGCGCGGGGCCGTCGGTCACGTTGGGCAGGGTCAGCCAGACGCCGGAGGTCGAGCCGCCCTCGCCCGCGTCGTCGTCGTTGAAATCCGCGAGCCCGCCGGGGGAGCGCACGCCCCCTCCGTCGCCGCCCTTGGCATGCACGATCAGCCCGACCGCGTTCTCGCCCGAGGTCTGGATGGTCGCGCCGGTCTTGAGGGTCACGCCCAGCGCCCCGACCGAACCGCCGTCCCCGCCCTGCGAGTCGGTGGAGTTGCCCAGCCCCCCCGCTCCGCCCTGCGCGTAGAGCCCGACGCCGATCACGTTGTCGCCCGCCACGTCGACCGAGGCGTTCCTGCGCAACGTGATCGCCGAGTCCGAAAGCCCGGTGGAGTTGAAGTTGGCGCTGGCGTCGCCGCCCTTGCCGCCGTCCTGCTCCGAGGTCCCGTCATGGGAGGCGCCGGCGGCCGAGCCGTAGCTCGCCGCCAGGATGCCCGCGGACTGGTCGACGAAATCGGGCACGTCGACGGTGGTGCAGGCGGGGTCGTCGGTCTCGAGGCAGGCGCGATCGGTGGTGGTCCCCTCCGCCTCGTCGAAGTCGCCGGCCCGCACCCGGATCGATCCGCCATGGGTGATGTTGATGGCCTTGGCGTCGCCGCCGTGCCCGCCGGGCGTGCCGATGGATTTCGAATCCAGCGCCGCGTAGCCCGAACCGCTGACCGCGTGGATGCCCCAGGCGTTCCCGCTGCGCTCGACCAGCGCCTCGACGGTGATCCGCGCGAGGTTCTTCAGCGAGATCGAGCCGCCGTTGCCGCCCGACGAGGTCGGCTTGGCGCCGTAGCCGCCCAGGCTCTCGGTGTAGATGCCGGCCGCGGTGACGGTCAGGGCGTCGTCGCCCATCTCGCAGCCGTCCACGGTCGAGCCGCAGACGTCGATGCGCCGGTAGTTGGACAGGCCCACGTTCTTGGCGTCGCCGCCCGAGCCGGAATGCGGCTCGCCGTCGGTGGTGTCGCGCAGGCCGCCCGAGCCCGCGGTCGACGACAGCAGGATGCCCACCGCGCCGGCCCGCTCGGCGCCGTCGCCGGCCCCCGCGCCGACCAGGATCCGGCCTTCGTTGAGCAGCGTCGCCGTGCCGCCGCCGCCGCCGTGGCCGCCGTAGCCGCCGCCGATGTCCTGGGCTTGGGCGTCGCGCCCCTCGCCGCCGACGGAGGGGGCGTAGATGCCGTAGACGATATTGCTGCGGTCCCACAGGCCCTGCGCGGAATCGTCCCCGCCGTGGGCCGAGAACACCAGGTCGGTCACGCTGATCGTGGCGTAGTTCTCGACCCTGAGGTCGCCGCCGGCGCCGCTGCGGCCCGCATCGCCCTTGTCGTCCGCGCCGCGTCCGCCCTGCAGGCGCAGCGCGATGCCCGCGTACTGGTCGGAGGCCGCCGGCCCGTCGAGCGTGGCGTTGTTGTAGACGGTGTAGCCGGTGCCGTCGGGCGCGTCCTGCTGGCTGCCGCCGGCGGCGTCGGGGTCGGAATAGAGGATCCGGACCCCCGAGACGTCCGCGCCCTCCTCGACGGTGCAGGACTTGCCGGTTCCCACCACCGGCGTGGGGCAGGAAGCCAGGGTCTGCGCCGAGGCGACGCCCGCGGAAAGTCCCAGCGCCGTGACGCAGCAGGAGCCGAGCAGAGCGGCGCGCAGCCGCGACCGCGCGCCGGGGGCGCGGTTTTCGAGCAGGATGACGGACACGTCGTTTCCCCCAAGGATCAGCCTGCCGGACGACCCTTCGCCCGGCGCCCGACGCCCGCGTCCCCCCGGACCCTGCGTAGCGTCAGTCAGCTTTTGTTCACTGGGTAAATTCGATTCTGCAAGCGCAGACAGTGGGATGGTGTCCCACTAAGGAACACTTCGTATCCTGTGAAACACAAAGGCCGCGCCCCGGGGCGGGGGCGCCGCTGCGTCACGGAGCCGCGTCGGTCTCCATCGAGGGCGCGCCGTTGGCGGCGGTCAGGAACCGCGTCTCCCACCACGAGAACAGGATGTCGCGCAGCGCCGCGCCGTCGTCCGCGCCGTAGAGGTCGCGCCGCGCCAGCCGGTCGAGCGTCGCCGCCTCCTCGGCCGACAGCGAGAGCTCGAGCGTCTCCTCGCGGATCGGGGTGTTGGTGAACTCGGGCCGGTAGGCGGGGTCGCGGGTGAGCTCGCGCGTGGCCTTGATGGTCGGGTTGCGGAACTGCGCCGGCGTGCGCTGGGAGGTCAGGCGGGGCAGGGCGGGGACCTGGGCCAGGTCCTCGGCCGAGGCCTCGAACACCGAGACCCGGATCGGCTTGAGCGAGAAATTCGAGGTCCGCATCACGTCCGCCCCGCAGACGTTGGGCACCGCCAGCACGTCCATCAGCGCCAGCAGCTCCACGTAATCGCCGGGCTGGGAGCTCTGCCGGTCGATCTTCACCGTGCCGCCGACCTCGACCTCGGTGAACATGAAGAAGTTGAAGCTGTCGTGCACGTCGTCCGGCGTCAGCCCGTATTCGCGCTGCGCCTCGGCCTGGATGTCGTGGCAGTTGGTGTGGTCGTGGAAGCCGTAGGCGCTTTCATAGAGGAACGCCGAACAGCGCGGGAACAGCACGTCGTTGCGCCCCACCGTGTCCGCGAGGAAATACAGCATCGCGTTCTCGCGCGGGGGCGCCGACCACAGGAAGGTCCCGGCCGAGGGGTTGAAGCCGTGCACGGTGCGGGTGCGGCCGCAGTGCATGAACTCCTTGTAGTCGTGGAGGTTGAAGGCGTTGAAGTCGACGCACTGGCCGCCCTCGACCTGCTCGATGCGCAGGACCTGGCCCTTGAGCAGCTCGATCGCCTTGCCGGTTCCGGGGGCGAGGATTTCTTCCGAGATCAGCGTGCGGCTCATCGGGCGGCCTCCTGCCCGGCGGCCTCGCGCAGGGCGAGGCGCACCAGGTCTGCGCGATCCGTCAGGCCCACGCGGGGCAGGGTGCGGTCGATCAGTTCGAGCTGCTGCTGGTTCAGGCGCAGGGTCACGGTGCGCGGGGCGGTCTCGGTCATGGCGGCATCCGGTGCGGGATTCGGTTGCAATCTTGTATACGCGATTTGCAGAGCTGGGAAGCGAGGTCCGCCGATCGCCGCTCCGACCCCTGCCTGAACTTGCCATAACCTGCACATGATGAGGACTTGCTGGGCCTGCCAGGTGATATGACGGGCATCTAGGGGCGTCATGCAGCGCATTTCTCCGGGTGCTGACCGCTATTGCGGCAGTGCCGCTCGCCCGCGATTCCCGCTTGCGTTCTGTTGCGCCGCAATCAAGTATACGAAAATCCGACGACACGGAGTCGCCATGCCGCCCCTCGCCTCCCGCTCTGAAACCGCCTACCGCGCCCTGCGCCAGGCCATCCTGGAGCAGGAGCTCAAGCCCGGCGCCCGCCTGCCGGAGGACGAGATCGGCGCGCCCTTCGGCATCTCCCGCACCCTGGTCCGCCAGGCCCTGCAGCGCCTGCAGGCCGACGGGCTGGTGGAGCTCGGCGGCAAGCGCACCGCCACCGTCGCCCGCCCCACCGCCGAGGAGGCGCGCGA
>CAXGVP010000347.1:0-4792 GCA_964013055.1 uncultured Albimonas sp. | reverse complement strand
GCAGTGTCCCGCGATATGGGCGCGGGCGCAATCGACTCGGGCCCGCCGCGATGCAGCAGAATTCGGGGCGCGCGCCGGTCAGGCGCCGCTCTGCCCGCCTCAGAGCACGTAGCGGCTCATGTCGGCCGAGTGCGCCAGGGCGCCGACCCGCGCCTCGACATAGGCCCGGTCGATGGTCACCGCCTGGCCGCCGCGGTCGGGCGCCTCGAAGCTCAGCTCCTCGAAGACCCGCTCCAGCACCGTGTGCAGGCGCCGCGCGCCGATGTTCTCGACCGAGCGGTTCACCTCCGCCGCGAACTCGGCGATGGCGCCGACGCCGTCTTCGGAGAACTCGACCGTCACGCCCTCCGTCTCCAGCAGGGCGGTGTACTGGCGGGTCAGCGCATTGTCGGTCTCGGTCAGGATGCGCACGAAGTCGGCCTCGGTCAGGGCCTTGAGCTCGACGCGGATCGGCAGGCGGCCCTGAAGCTCGGGCAGCAGGTCCGAGGGTTTGGAGACGTGGAAGGCGCCCGAGGCGATGAAGAGCACGTGGTCGGTCTTCACCGCGCCGTGCTTGGTGGTCACCGTGGTGCCCTCGATCAGGGGGAGGAGGTCGCGCTGCACGCCCTCGCGGCTCACGTCCGCGCCCTTGGCGCCTTCGCGCGCGCAGACCTTGTCGATCTCGTCGAGGAACACGATCCCCGACTGCTCCACCGCCTCGATGGCGTCACGCACGACGCTTTCCTGGTCGACGAGCTTGTCGGCCTCCTCGGCGATCAGCAGCTCGTAGCTGTCCTTCACGCGCACCTTGCGCTTGCGGGTGCGCCCGCCCAGCGCCTTGCCGAAGATGCTCCCGAGGTCCGCCATCTGCCCGGGCTGCTGGCCGGGAATGTCGAAGCCGGCGAAGGGGTTGGAGGTGTCCTCCATCTCCAGCTCGATCTCGGTGTCGTCGAGCTCCCCCGCGCGCAGTTTGCGGCGGAACATGTCGCGGGTGGAATCGCGGCTGCCCGAGCCGGTCAGCGCGTCCAGCACCCGGTCCTCGGCGGCGCCATGGGCGCGGGCCTTCATCTCCTCGCGCCGGCGCTCCTTGATCATCACGATGGCGGCCTCGACCAGGTCGCGGACGATCTGCTCGACGTCACGGCCGACGTAGCCGACCTCGGTGAACTTGGTGGCCTCGACCTTGATGAAGGGGGCCTGGGCCAGCTTCGCCAGACGGCGCGAGATCTCGGTCTTGCCCACGCCGGTCGGGCCGATCATCAGGATGTTCTTGGGCGTCACCTCGTGCATCAGGTCCGCGTCGAGCTGCCGGCGCCGCCAGCGCGAGCGCAGGGCGACGGCGACGGCGCGCTTGGCCTCCTGCTGGCCGATGATGAAGCGGTCGAGCTCCGAGACGATCTCGCGGGGGGTCAGGTCGGTCATGTCGGTCCTCTGGTAAGCGCAGCGGGCCCGCGGGCCGCGCGCTGGGAAGGGGGAAGGGTCAGGCGGGGGCGGTCCAGGGGGGGCAGCCGCTCCTTGCCGGGGAAGTCGGGAAGCAGGCGCATCAGGCCGGTGCGAAGCGAGATCCAGCCGGCGCCCAGCCCGATGACCAGCGCGCCCAGCAGCATCAGCCCGCCGGCGGCGCCCAGCCCGGCCGCGTCCACCACGCTCCACACCATCGAGGCGAGGTAGGCCGCGGCCGCGAGCAACAACGATCGGCGGTCCAGGGCCAGGGCCAGGGCCGCCAGCAGCGCAAGGAACAGCGCCATCAGCGCGCCCGACAGCGCCAAGGGCTCGCGCAGCAGGCTCAGCGCCACGGTGTTGACGATGGCGGGCCCCGCGGCGAGGTGCAGCCAGAACCCGCAGGCCGACAGCCGCGTGACCCGGTGCGGATCGCGCAGGTCGAAGCTGAGCGCCAGCGCGAAGCAGGCGAGCCCGAACACCAGCGTCCCGATGGCGAAGGCCGAGGAGGCGCCCAGGTCGAACAGCGCCGCCGCGCCCCCGCCCGCGATCATCGCCTGCACCGCCGCCTCGCCGTCGCCCGCCAGCAGGATCAGCAGCGAGGCGTAGGCCGAGAGCGCGGCCAGGAACAGCGCGAAGGGCAGCCGGAAGCGCAGGAAGAACAGCACGGCGGCGGCCAGCGCCGCCAGCGTCACGCCCGCGAAGGAGGCGACCGAAGGCTGCGCCGCATAGAGATCCGCGGACGGCAGGATCACCCCCGAGGCCACCATCCCCGCCGAGACCGTGAAGCCGATCGCCAGCAGCAGCGAGGGCAGCGTCATGCGGCGGCGGCGGGTGAGATACTCGGCCAGCGCCCAGGCGCCGATCACGCCCATCAGCCCGGGCCCGAACTGCCCGAAGGCGAGGCCCAGCAGCCAGCCGCCCATCCCCAGGATCGCCACGCCCGCGGCCACGAAGACGTCGTTGAGGCCGCGGAACAGCTCGAACGGCTCGTCGCCGACCTGGGCGCGCAGGCCCCGGCGGGATTCGCCGAGCGCCGAGAGCCGCACCGCCTGCCGCTCGTCGATCAAGCCCGCGCCCACGGCCGCGCGCAGGTCGGCGGCGTCGAGGATCGCGTCGGGCGGCGGGGCCGCCGAGGCGCCGGGGGCGGGATCAGCCGTCAAGGGTTTCGACCGTGAGCTTGCCATTGGTGAACACGCAGATGTCCGAGGCGATGGCCATCGCCTTGCGGGCCACGGTCTCGGCGTCGAGGTCGGTCTCCATCAACCCGCGCGCCGCGGCCATGGCGAAATTGCCGCCGGAGCCGATGGCGGCGACGTCATGCTCGGGCTCCAGCACGTCGCCGGCGCCGGTGATCACGAAGAGCTGGGCGCCGTCGGTGACGATCAGCATCGCCTCGAGGTTGCGCAGATACTTGTCGGTGCGCCAGTCCTTCGCGAGGTCGACGCAGGCGCGCAGCAGCTGGCCGGGCTGGGCCTCGAGCTTGGTCTCCAGCCGCTCCAGCAGGGTGAAGGCGTCGGCGGTGGAGCCGGCGAAGCCGACCACCACCGGCGCGCCGCCCGGCTCGATCCGGCGGACCTTGCGCGCCGAGCCCTTGATCACCGTGTTGCCGAGCGAGACCTGTCCGTCGCCCGCGACCACCACCTTGCCGCCGCGCCGGACCGCGAGGATGGTGGTGCCGTGCCAGCCGGGGAAGTCGTCTGCGCTCATGGGGTCTCCGGGTCTCTGGGGCCCGGCCGCGGGGGGCCGGGAGCGTTGCAGGGGTCGAGCGGCCATATAGGCGGGGCGTTCCGGGGGCGCCACCCGGCGAGACGTGGGGGGCGCCTGGGACGGGGCCTCTGCCTGCGGGCCTTCGGCGCCTTTCCGACCGATCCCGGCGCGGCTATACCGGCGCCGACCGCAGCATGAGGGGGCCCCCGATGCGCACCGCGAGCCTGACGCGCAAGACCAACGAGACCGACATCTCGGTCGAGCTGAACCTGGACGGGACCGGGGCGCACGACTGCGCCACCGGCGTGGGGTTCTTCGACCACATGCTCGACCAGCTGGCGCGCCACTCGCTGATCGACATCACGGTGCGCTGCGCGGGCGACCGGCATATCGACGACCACCACTCGGTGGAGGACGTCGGGATAGCGCTGGGCCAGGCGCTGGCGCAGGCGGTGGGCGACAAGCGCGGCATCCGCCGCTACGGCGCCTGCCTGCTGCCGATGGACGAGAGCCTGGTGCGCGCGGCCCTGGATCTGTCCGGAAGACCCTTCCTCGTGTGGAAGGTCGAGTTCCCGACCGAGAAGATCGGGACCTTCGACACCGAGCTGGTGCGCGAGTTCTTCACCGCCTTCGCGATGAACGCCCGCATGACCCTGAACGTGGCGAAGCTGGACGGCGAAAACTCGCACCACATCGCCGAGAGCGCCTTCAAGGCCGTCGCCCGCGCGCTGCGCGAGGCGGTCGAGGAGGATCCGCGCCAGAAGGGCGCGCTGCCGAGCACCAAGGGGGCGCTGTGACCACGGCCATCGTCGACTACGGCTCGGGCAACCTGCACTCGGCCGCGAAATCGTTCGAGCGGATGTCGCGCGAGACCGGCGCGGGCGGCCCGATCCTGGTGACCGCCGACGCGGACGCGGTGCGCCGCGCCGACCGCGTCGTCCTGCCCGGCGTGGGCGCCTTCGGCGACTGCGCCCGCGGCCTGCGCGCGGTGCCGGGCATGTGGGAGACGATCGAGGAGCGCGTCTCCGCCGGCGTGCCCTTCCTGGGCATCTGCGTCGGCCAGCAGTTGATGGCCGACCGGGGGCTGGAGTTCGGGACGCACTCCGGCTTCGGCTGGATCGCGGGCGACGTCGCGGCGATCGAGATCGACGACCCCGCCCTGAAGATCCCCCACATGGGCTGGAACGAGTTGGTCATCGACCGGCCCCACGCCTTGCTCGAGGGGATCGCGGACGGCGACCACGCCTATTTCGTCCACTCGTTCCACATGACGCCCCAGGACCCCGAGGCCCGCTTCGCCCATGTGATGCACGGCGGCGCGGTGACGGCGATGGTCGGACGGGACAACATGGCCGGCACCCAGTTCCACCCGGAGAAGAGCCAGGCCACGGGTCTGCGGCTGATCGCGAACTTCCTCGCCTGGAAACCCTGACGGAGGCGAGCGGTCTACAGGCGCCCTGCGGGCGGGCTTGGCTGCGTCGCACTTGGGGCACGGGTTCGCCAGGATTGCAGGGGGCGGGAGCCTCCGGCGGGCTCCTGACTCACCAAAGAACAGGGCCCGCGCCTGTTCTCCGGATCCGTCTCTCGCTGAAGATGCCTGAGCGACTCGGCCGGAACGGTCAAGGACAAGCCCGCCTTCGGCGGGTCGCTGCGCGATCCCTGA
>CAXGVP010000346.1:0-4814 GCA_964013055.1 uncultured Albimonas sp. | reverse complement strand
CGGGCGACTCGCTCTGATCGGCATCCGCGATGGACGGCTCCGGAGAACAGGCGCTCCCGGGAGGCCCCGGGGCAGGCGTCGCGGGCGCGGGCCGGCGAAGGGAGGGAAGAGCGGCGGGGGCCGAGGGGACGGGGGCTCAGGCGGCTTTCCTGCCGGCCTGGGCGAGCTTCGCGAGGTCGCGGGCGATGGCGAAGGCGCCCTTCAGGCGGTCGGCCTCGGTCGCCCAGTCGCGGCGGACAACCACCTTGTTGTCGCGGATCTTGGCGAGGCCCCGCTGGTCCTGCAGCCAGGTCGCGAGGCCCGCGGGGTTGGCGTATTTGTCGTCCCGGAACTGCAGCGTCGCGCCCTTGGGGCCGCCGTCGAGCTTGGCGATGCCGGCGCGCTTGCAGAAGGCCTTGATGCGCACCACGCGCAGCAGCATCTCGACCTCGCGGGGCGGCTTGCCGAAACGGTCGTGGAGCTCGGCGGCGAAGCCCTCGAGCTCGGTCTTGGTCTCGAGGCTCGACAGGCGGCGGTAGAGGCCGAGGCGCACGTCGAGGTCGGGGACGTAAGGCTCGGGGATCATCACCGGCACGCCGAGGCCGAGCTGGGGGGACCAGTCGCCGGCGTCCACCGGGCCCTCGGCCTCGCCGGACTTCATGCGCGCGATCGCCTCCTCCAGCATCGACTGGTAGAGTTCGAAGCCGACCTCGCGGATGTGGCCCGACTGCTCCTCGCCCACCAGGTTGCCCGCGCCGCGCAGGTCGAGGTCGTGGCTCGCCAGCGTGAAGCCCGCGCCGAGGCTGTCGAGGGAGGCCAGCACGCGCAGGCGCTTGTCGGCCCCATCGGTCAGGCGCTTGCGCGGCTCGGTGGTGAAATAGGCGTAGGCGCGCAGCTTCGAGCGGCCGACGCGGCCCCGGATCTGGTAGAGCTGGGCGAGGCCGAACATGTCCGCCCGGTGCACGATCAGCGTGTTGGCGCGCGGGATGTCGAGGCCGGATTCCACGATCGTGGTCGCCAGCAGCACGTCGTACTTGCCGTCGTAGAAGGCGTTCATCCGCTCGTCGAGGTCGCCGGCGGCCATCTGGCCGGTGGCGGTGACGAAGCTGATCTCGGGGACCTGCTCGCGCAGGAAGTCCTCGATCTCGGGGATGTCGGAGATGCGCGGGACGACGAAGAAGCTCTGGCCCCCGCGGAAGTGCTCGCGCAGGAGGGCCTCGCGCACCGTCACCGGGTCGAATTCGGCGATGTAGGAGCGGACCGCCAGGCGATCGACGGGGGGCGTGGCGATGACCGACAGTTCGCGCACGCCCGACATCGCCAGCGAAAGGGTGCGCGGGATCGGGGTGGCGGTCATCGTCAGGACGTGGACGTCGGAGCGGAGTTCCTTCAGCCGCTCCTTGTGCTTCACGCCGAAGTGCTGCTCCTCGTCGATGATCAGCAGGCCCAGGTCGCGGAACCGCACCCCCTGCGCCAGCAGCGCATGGGTGCCGACAACCACGTCCACCGTGCCGTCGGCGAGGCGCTTGCGGGTGTCCGTCGCCTCCTTCGCCGGCGTGAAGCGGGAGAGCTGGCGGACGTTGACCGGGAAGCCGCGGAAGCGTTCCTCGAAGGTTTTCGAATGCTGGCGGGCGAGCAGCGTGGTGGGGGCGACCACCGCCACCTGCATGCCGGACATGGCGGCGACGAAGGCGGCGCGCAGGGCGACCTCGGTCTTGCCGAAGCCCACGTCGCCGCAGATCAGGCGGTCCATCGGGGTCCCCGCGGAGAGGTCGCCCAGCACGTCCTCGATGGTGGCGAGCTGGTCGTCCGTCTCCTGGTAGGGGAAGCGGGCGCAGAACTCGTCCCAGGGGCCGTGGGGGGGCTCGAACTCGGGGGCCTTGCGAAGGGCGCGCTCGGCGGCGATCCGGATCAGGCGGTCCGCCATCTCGCGGATCCGCTCCTTCATCTTGGCCTTGCGGGCCTGCCAGGCGCCGCCGCCGAGCTTGTCCAGAAGGCCCGTCTCGTGGCCGTAGCGGCTCAGCAGCTCGATGTTCTCGACGGGCAGGTAGAGCTTGTCGCCACCGGCGTATTCCAGCATCGCGCAGTCGTGGGGGGCGCCGAGCGCCTGCACGGTCTCCAGCCCCAGGAACCGGCCGATGCCATGTTCGACATGCACCACCAGGTCGCCGGCGGAGAGGGTCGAGGCCTCGGTCAGGAAGTTTTCCGCGCGCTTGCGGCGGCGGGGGGCGCGGATCAGGCGGTCGCCCAGAACGTCCTGCTCGGCGACGACGGCGAGGTCGGCGGTCTCGAAACCCGACTCAAGGGGCCAGACGGCGAGGTTGACCACGTCTTTCCTGACGTCCGCATAGCGGGCGACGAGGCGGGAGGCGGGGGCGTCGTGATCCTCCAGCAGGGTCTTCACTCGGTCGCGGGCGCCCTCGGAGTAGGTGGCGAAGATCACCGTCTTCGACTTCACCAGGCCCTTGAGGTGGGCGGAGAGCGCGTCGAAGACGTTCACCCCCTCCTGCGCGCGTTCGGCGGCGAAGGAGCGCCCGAGGCGCCCGCCCATGTCCACGCAGCCCGGGCCCGGGGGCTGGGGCATGGGGGAGAAGCGGCGCAGGTGGCGGCCGGACAGGGCCTCCAGCCACTGCGGCTCGCTCAGGTACAGAAGCTCCGGGGGGCACGGCTTGTAGACGGCGGCGCCCATGGCGGGTTTCGCGCCTTGCGCGTTCCTGCGGGCCTCGTAGTGGTCGCGGACCATCTCCCAGCGGGACTCGCGCGCCTCCTCGACCTGGTGGTCGAGGGCGACGGGGGCGTCGGGGAGGTAGTCGAAGAGGGTCGCCAGCTCCTCGTGGAAGAAGGGCAGCCAGTGCTCCATGCCCTGCTGCTTGCGCCCCGCCGAGACCGCCTCGTAGAGCGGATCGTCGAGGCCGGCGGCGCCGAAGGTCTCGCGGTACATCTGCCGGAAGCGGGCGATGGCGTCGTCGTCGAGGATCACCTCGGAGACGGGGGCGAGCTCCACCCGCCTGATCTTCTCGATGGTGCGCTGGGTCTCGGGGTCGAAGCGGCGGGCGTTGTCGAGGATGTCGCCGAAGAGGTCCAGGCGCACCGGCGCCTCGGCGCCCGGGGGGAACACGTCGACGACGCCGCCGCGGATGGCGTGGTCGCCGGGCTCGGTCACCGTGGGGGCGCGGTTGAAGCCCATCCGGCCGAGGTATTCGCGCAGCGCGTCGAGATCGAGCGGTTTTCCGACTTCGGCCACGAAGGAGGCGGCCTGGACCACGGATTTCGCCGGCACCCGCTGGGCGGCGGCGTTCAGCGTGGTCAGGATCACCGCCCGGCCCGGCAGCCCGTCCGCGAGCGCCGCCAGCGTCGCCATGCGCGCGGCCGAGATATCGGCGTTGGGGCTGATCCGGTCGTAGGGAAGACAGTCCCAGGCGGGGAAGCGCCAGACCGGGATCTCGGGCGCGAAGAAGGCCAGCGCCTCGGCCAGCGCGGCCATGCGCTGGTCGTCGCGTGCGACATGGATCACCGGCCCGTCGGCTTTCGCCACGAGATCGCCGATCAGCTTCGCGTCGAAGCCCTCGGGGGCGCCGCCGGTCAGGATCGAGCCTTGGGAAAGAGGGGCCTTGTCCGCCATCTGCGCCGAGATAGCGCCGCCTCCCCCGCCGTGCAAGCGTTCGCGCAACGTTCAGGGGGCGGCGCGACGCCCCGGCGCGGTCAGGCGCGCGCGAGGAACGCCGCGCGAAGGGCCGCGAGGAACGCCAGCAGCGCCGCGCAGGCGCGCAGGTGATTGAGCCGCGTCCACCCGGCCAGCACCTCGGGCCAGTCCGCGGGGGGTGCTGCGGGGTCCCACAGCTCCATCGCCCGGTTGATGGGCACGTTCCCGAAGACGGTGATCGCGAAGGAGACCAGATAGAGCGCCAGCGCCCCCGCCAGCCAGGGACGCGCCCCCGGGGCCCCTCCCAGCGCCAGGGCCAGGGCGGCGGCGGGGATCGCGCCGAAGAAGGCCGCGCCGAACCAGCCGTTGCGCACCGCCTCGTTGATCCGTTGCATCGCCTCGACATAGACCGGGCCGGGCGTGGCGGCGAAGCCCGGGGCGGCCGAGACGCTCCAGGCGAAGTAGAAGCCGGCCATCAGCGCCAGCAGCGTCAGCGACAGCGCCTGCGCGGCCTGTTTCGGATCGATCATGCGGCTTCCCCCCTGCATTCCTGCGCCCGGATCCGACCCACGCCGCGGCCAGGGTGCCGTAGCGGCCGGGCGGGCGTGGCCCGGTGGCTCCATTCGAGAAACAATTCGTGCCCGATAAGAGGTCTGGTCTCCCGGATCAAGGAAGACCACCTTGCCGACGACGCCGCCTCCCCCCTCCTCCTCCCGGGCGGCCCCGAGATACGCAAGGACGAGACGATGACCAAGGTTCTGGTGCTCTACCACTCCATGTACGGCCATATCGAGACGATGGCGAACGCGGTCGCCAGGGGCGCGCGCGAGGCCGGCGCCCAGGTGGACGTGAAGCGCGTCCCCGAGACCATGCCCGAGGAGGCCTTCAAGGCCGCCGGCGGCAAGTGGGACCAGGAGGCGCCGATCGCCTCGCCCTCCGACCTGGCCGGGTATGACGCGGTGATCATCGGCACCGGCACCCGCTTCGGCAACATGACCGGGCAGATGCGCACCTTCCTCGACCAGACCGGCGGCCTGTGGGCGCAGGGGCAGATGATCGGCAAGGTGGGCTCGGTGTTCACCTCCACCGGCACCGGCACCGGCAACGAGACCACGATCCTGTCGACCCACATCACCCTGCTGCATCACGGCATGGTGGTGGTCGGCCTGCCGTTCTCGGCGGGCGAGCTGGC
>CAXGVP010000345.1:0-4818 GCA_964013055.1 uncultured Albimonas sp. | reverse complement strand
GCGTGGCGGGCGCCTCGGCCCCCGCCTCGCTGTCGCTGGTCCTGCCCGCGGCCGAGCTGCCGCCCGGGCTGGCGGACGCCCCCGCCGGAACCCCGATCGCGCTGGGCCTGCTCGGCGACGGCGCGACCTGCATCTGCATCGCCGCGATCCCCGACGATGTGGCCCCCGACGCGCGCCTCGCCTGGGCCGAGTCGTCGGCCTGCCCGCCGGGCTGACCGCCCGGCCGCGGGGACGGCCCGGCGGCCCTGCAAGACCCTGCGGCTGCGCGCCGCGCGGTTCCGGGCGCGCAAGCCTCGCCGTGCCGCCGCGCCACGGCGTCCCCGCGCCGCCCCGGCCCAGGGCCGGCCATTCGCGAATGACGCAAGTTCAACAGTGCGTTAACGCGCAGCTGTTGTATCATCGCGAGGCGGCGCCTGTAACGTGAAGCAACGGTTGCGATCCGAGATGGATCGTGCGCGAAAACGGCGTTGATATGGATCAAGGCGGCGGGGGGGACCTTCGCCGATGAGGACCGCCATGCGGGGCCCCGGTTCGGGGCGCCGTCCGGAAGGCCGTCGCAAGCACGGCGAAGGAGGGGACATTGGCCTCGACACTCAAACTTCTCGCGCTCGCCGTGATCGCCATCCTGGCGCTCGTCGCGGCGAGCTTCGCGCGCGACCTCGCCTACCAGGTGAACGCGCTGATCGTCCTCGTCGTCTCGGCGGGGATGTTCCTGTGGATCCTCCGCGGCGTGGGCGAGCCCCGGCCGTCCCGCGCCGAGACCGAGTCCGAGTACATGGACGACGTGATCCGCGCCGGGGTCATCGCCACCGCGGGCTGGGGCATCGTCGGCTTCCTGGTGGGCGTGGTCATCGCGCTGCAGCTGGCCTTCCCGGCGCTGAACCTCGACCTGCCCTGGACCACCTTCGGCCGGCTGCGGCCGCTGCACACCTCCGGCGTGATCTTCGCCTTCGGCGGCAACGCGCTGATCTGCACCTCGTTCTACATCGTGCAGCGCACCTGCGCGACGCGGCTGTGGGGCGGCGGGCTGCCCTGGTTCGTGTTCTGGGGCTGGCAGACGGTGATCGTGCTGGCTGCCTCGGGCTACGTGCTCGGCGGCACCCAGGGCAAGGAATACGCCGAGCCGACCTGGTACGTGGACATCCTGATCACCGTGGTCTGGGTCTGCTACCTGGCGGTGTTCATGGGCACCCTGATCAAGCGCAAGGAGCCCCACATCTACGTCGCCAACTGGTTCTTCCTCGCCTTCATCGTGACCATCGCGATGCTGCACGTGGTCAACAACCTGGCGATCCCGGTCTCGGTCTTCGGCTCGGTCAGCTACTCGGCCTTCTCGGGCGTGCAGGACGCGCTGACCCAGTGGTGGTACGGCCACAACGCGGTCGGCTTCTTCCTGACCGCCGGCTTCCTGGGGATGATGTACTACTTCATCCCCAAGCAGGCGGAACGCCCCGTCTACTCCTACAAGCTGTCGATCATCCACTTCTGGGCGCTGATCTTCCTGTATATCTGGGCGGGTCCGCACCACCTGCACTACACCGCGCTGCCCGACTGGGCGCAGACGCTGGGCATGGTGTTCTCGATCATGCTGTGGATGCCCTCCTGGGGCGGCATGATCAACGGCCTGATGACCCTCTCGGGCGCCTGGGACAAGCTGCGCACCGACCCGGTGCTGCGGATGCTGACGATCTCGGTGGGCTTCTACGGCATGTCGACCTTCGAAGGCCCGATGATGTCGATCAAGGCGGTCAACTCGCTGAGCCACTACACCGACTGGACCATCGGCCACGTGCATTCCGGCGCGCTGGGCTGGAACGGCATGATCACCTTCGGGGCGCTCTACTTCCTGGTCCCGCGCCTGTGGAACAAGAAGGATCTCTACTCCCTGTCGGCGGTGAACTGGCACTTCTGGCTCGCGACGCTGGGCATCGTGCTCTACGCCGCGTCCATGTGGGTGTCGGGCATCACCCAGGGCCTGATGTGGCGCGAGTACGACAGCCTCGGCTTCCTGGTGAACTCCTTCGCCGACACCGTCGCGGTGCTGCACCCCTACTACATCATCCGGGCGCTCGGCGGCCTGATGTTCCTCGCCGGCGCGATCATCATGTGCTGGAACCTGTATATGACCGCCACGCGCGGGGAGCGGAAAGAGCCCGCCCCCGCCGCCGTGCCGGCCGAGTGAGGAGGGCGTCATGAGCGACGACAAGACCACCGACACCGCCCCCGACAACCCCAAGACCTCCGGCGCGCCGGAGGCCATCGCCCCCGAGCGCAAGCTGATCAACAAGCACGCGATCCTCGAGAAGAACGCGACGCTGCTGCTGGTCAGCTCTCTCATCGTCGTCGCCATCGGCGGCCTGGTGGAGATCGCGCCCCTGTTCTACCTGCAGAACACCATCGAGAAGGTGGAAGGGGTGCGCCCCTACACCCCGCTCGAGCTCAAGGGACGCGACATCTACATCCGGGAGGGGTGCTATGTCTGCCACTCCCAGATGATCCGGCCGATGCGCGACGAGGTGGAGCGCTACGGGCATTTCTCGCTGGCGGCGGAGTCGATGTACGACCACCCGTTCCAGTGGGGCTCCAAGCGCACCGGCCCGGACCTCGCCCGCGTGGGCGGGCGCTATTCCGACGCCTGGCATATCGACCACATGCACGACCCGCGCTCGGTGGTGCCGGAGTCGATCATGCCTGCCTACCCGCATCTCGCCGAGACGCCGCTCGACTTCGAGCATGTGGGCGACCACCTCTCGGCGCAGATGATGGTCGGCGTGCCCTACACCGAGGAGAACGTCACCTACGCCAAGGCCGACGTGGTGGCCCAGATCGACCCCGACAGCGACCGCTACGACGCCCTGCTCGAGGCCTATCCCGGCGCCAACATCCGCAACTTCGACGGCCGGGCCGAGATCACCGAGCTCGACGCCCTGATCGCCTACCTGCAGGTGCTGGGCACGATGGTCGATTTCTCGACCTATGAAGTCGAAACCAGCCGCTGAGCGAAGGGAGGACAGGATGGACGACACCTACACCCTGCTTCGGCACTTCGCCGACAGCTGGTGGCTGCTGCTGATGATGGCCTTCTTCATCGGCTGCGTGCTGTTCGCGCTGCGCCCCGGCTCCCGGAAGCTGCATCGCGACATCTCCAAGATCCCGCTGCGCGACGACTACGACGCCGCGCCGGCCTCGGGCCCGGGCACGGGCCCCCATTCGGATGGGGGGCGCTGACATGGCGGACCACAAGGACACCGACGAACTCTCCGGCGTCGACACCACCGGCCACGAGTGGGACGGCATCAAGGAGCTCGACAACCCGCTGCCGCGCTGGTGGCTCTACACCTTCTACGCCTCCGTGGTCTGGGCGCTGCTCTACACCATCGCCTTCCCGGCCTGGCCGCTGATCTCCTCGGCCACCGGGGGCGTGCTGGGCTATTCCTCGCGCCAGAACGTGATGGCCGACATCGCCGAGGCCCGCGACGCCCAGTCGGTCTACACCGACAAGATCGCGGCCATGGAGGTCGAGGAGATCGCCCAGGACCCCGAGCTGCTGCAGTTCGCGACCGCCGGCGGCTCGGCCCTGTTCAAGACCTGGTGCGCGCAGTGCCACGGCTCGGGCGCGGCCGGGGCGGTGGGCTATCCCAACCTCAACGACGACGACTGGCTGTGGGGCGGCACGCGCGAGGCGATCGTGCAGACCGTCTCCCACGGCATCCGCTGGGAGGCCGACCCCGAGACCCGCTACTCCGAGATGCCCGCCTTCGGCCGCGACGGCCTGCTGGAGGACGCGCAGATCGAGCAGGTGGTCGAATACGTCTACAGCCTCTCGCACCCCGAGTTCGACGCCGAGCTCGCCGGCGCGGGCGAGACGGTGTTCGCCGACAACTGCGCCGCCTGCCACGGCGACGACGGCCGCGGGATCCAGGACCTCGGCGCCCCGAACCTCGCCGACGCCATCTGGCTCTACGGCGGCGACCGGGCGACGATCTCCGAGACGGTGCACAACTCGCGCTTCGGGGTGATGCCCAACTGGCTCGGCCGCCTGACCGAGGCCGACGTCAAGCAGGTCGCGATCTACGTCCACGGCCTGGGCGGCGGCGAGACCGCGGCCGAGTGAGCGTGGCCGAGTGAGCGCGTCTCCGCCGCGGGGCGGAGGCCGAGGATCCAGACGCCCGGCCGCTTGCGGCCGGGCGTTTCGTGTCTGCAGGCAGTCTTGTTGTTCGGGGCTCTCGGGCTTGTCGACCGGCAAGTTGCCGAAGTTGAATCCGTACTTGAGTAAAACGAAAAAACAACTCCGAGTTGGCTGGAAAACCGTTTTTCATCGTCCCGTTCTGTGGCATAGACCCGGTGGGGTGGACGGCGGCGGTCCTCGACCGCCAGGGAAATGGGGATCGATCTTCCGGGAGCGATCCACACCACGGCCCCAGCGTGGTCCCCCGGGCTCCCAACGGCTCGGCCAACCGGCTCCACAGGCCCGGCGCTTTCCCCAGCGCCGGGCCACCCGCCCCCCTTCCGACGATCACGATGCGGCGATCCCGCGTGACCCCGCCGCGCCGGCGCCCGAGCGTCGACCTGCGTCGATGCCAGGCAGGGGACGTTGCGGCATCAGGGGCTTGCGGCCCTGGCTTCTGCCGCGCGTCAGCAATCCGGCCCCGCCCCCAACCTGGCCGACCCCGGGCGCGTGTCGCCCCGGCCCCAAACCCTTCGGCCCGGCCCGATTGCGGCGCCGGGCCTTCTTGTTCCTGGCCGTTGCGGGCGTAAACTTCCCCCCGACGCCCGCCCGCCGGGCATGCGCGCGCCGTTCGTGTCGCAACCCGCCGC
>CAXGVP010000344.1:0-4821 GCA_964013055.1 uncultured Albimonas sp. | reverse complement strand
GCCCGGCCGCCCGTCTCCGGGGCGCTCTGACCTTCTCCCCGAGATCCGGGCCGTTGCAAGCTGGGATTTTCCACCTTTGAATGAGCGAAGGAGGACGATCCGATGAAGCGCAGCCGGTTCAGCGACGAGCAGATCATCGCGGTGCTCAAGGAGAACGAGGTCGGAGCCAGGGTCGACGAGCTGTGCCGGAGGCACGGCATCTCGACGGCGACGTTCTACGCCTGGCGGAAGAAGTTCGGCGGCATGGAAGCCTCGGACGCGAAGAAGCTGCGGGAGCTCGAAGTCGAGAACGCCCGGCTCAAGCGGATCGTCGCGGATCAGATGCTCGACATGACCGCGATGAAAGAGCTTCTGGCAAAAAACTGGTGACGCCCATGGCCAAGCGAAGAGCCGTGGGCTTCCTGATCTCCGAGCTGGGTCTGAGCGAGCGGCGGAGCTGTCGGATCTTCGACCTCTCACGATCCGTCCAACAGTATCGACCGGTCGATCGCGACGACGCGGCGGTGCTCGAGCGCATGCGGGCCCTCGCGTCGGAGAACCGCCGCTACGGATATCTGCGCCTGCATGCGATGCTGCGGCGCGAGGGCCTCGTGGTGAACCGAAAGCGCACCTGGCGCCTCTACAGCGCCGAGGGTCTCCAGGTGCGCACGAAGAAGCGGCGCAAGCTGCCGCGGCGGGACAGGATCGCGCCGCAGGTTCCGGAACGGCCGATGCAGCGATGGCCGCTCGACTTCATGAGCGATCAGCTGGTCGATCACCGACGGTTCCGGATCCTCAACGTCGTCGACGATCACAGCCGGTTCTGCCCGGGCCAGATCGTCGACCTCTCGATCTCGGGCGCCCGCGTGGCCCGCCTCCTCGACGAGCTGGGCGAGCGCGTGGGCCTTCCCGAGGAGATCGTCCTCGACAACGGCCCCGAGGGCACGAGCCGCGCGATGTTCGAATGGTCCGAGCGCACCGGCGTGCGGCTGCGCTTCATCGAGCCGGGCAAGCCGGTGCAGAACGCTTTCGTAGAGAGCCTGAACGGCAAGCTGCGCGACGAGTGCCTGAACCTCCACTGGTTCCGGTCGCTCCGTCACGCCCGTGAGGAGATCGGCGCCTGGCGTCGCCACTACAACGCCGTGCGGCCCCACTCCGCCCTCGGCTACATGTCCCCGATGGAGTTCCTCGAAACCACAGCCGCGCCGACGCACCAGCCTTTCGAAGGCGTCACGCCGGCGCTGAGCATCAACCCCCAGCCGGAGGATTCCAGTTCAGCGCCGCCCTGATCCAGGGGAAAGGTCAGCTCGGTCAGCCGAAGCGTCAGCCGAAGAGGATGTCGAGCTCGGCGTCGAAGGCGCGGGCGGCGTCCTCGACCACGATCGTTGTCTTCGCGTAGCTGATGTGCAGGTCGCCCTTGCGGGAGTCCAGGTCCAGGTCCTCGAGCCCGTCGACGCCTTTCACGTCGATGACGAGGTCGTCCTTGCCGGTCTCGAAGTCCTTGATGCGGTCCTTGCCCTCTTTTCTGGAGACGTAGACGAAGTCGTCGGCGCCCTTGCCGCCCCAGAGCGCGTCGTTCCCGACGCCGCCGTAGAGCTCGTCGGCGCCCTGGTCGCCCCAGAGCTTGTCCTTGCCGGCGCCGCCGTAGATCTCGTCGTTCCCGGCGCGGCCGTAGCCCTTGTCGTTCCCGCCCATCAGCTCGAACTTGTCGTTCCCGGCGCCCAGCTTGAAGACGTCCTTGCCCTTGAGCTCCTTGAGCCAGAGCTTGCGGTTGTCGGCGTCGTTGTTGGTGCCGGAGACGGCGAAGAAGTCGGCGGCGTCGATCTTGAACTTCAGCTTGATCGCGCGGCCTTCGGAGTAGCCGGTCAGCGTGCCGGAGTTCGGGACCTGGTTGGGGCCGGTCGGGGTCGGCACGGAGGTGTAGCCGATGGTCTTGCCGTCGTAGGACCCGCCGCCGCCGTCGCCGTAGCGCACGTCGAAGCCGGTGCGGGTCTGGTTGCGGACCTGCACGTTGTCGTCGATCTCGGCCTGGCTGAAGCCGAAGCCCCAGGTCAGGAGGTTGGCGCTCTCGGACACGGATTTCTTGACGAGGAATTTCATCGGCGGCCTCCAATGGGCTCAGGGCTGGAAAACGCGGACAGGCTGCCCGGTCGGGGGGGGGGGCATCAAGATGCATCGGCGCCGGCGCCGGCGCGGCTAGAGGATCAGGATGTCGCCGGCGCCGAGGTCGTCGGCCGCGACGCCCTCGAGCGTGATCGTGGTGCGGGCGTAGGAGATCACCGCGTCGCCGCCGACGTCCTCGACCGAGAGGTCGCCCCGCCCAAGTCCCTTCACGTCGATCGCCACCACGTCGACGCCGAGGGTGAAGTCGCGGATCGCGTCGTCGCCGTCCTTCTTCGAGGTGTAGACGAACTGGTCGTCGCCGCCGCCGCCGGTCAGGACGTCGTCGCCCTTGCCGCCGATCAGCTCGTCGGCGCCCTGGCCTCCGTCGAGCCGGTCGTCGCCCTTGTAGCCGACCAGCACGTCGTCGCCCTTGCCCAGGCGGATCACGTCGTCGCCCGACAGCGCCCTTGCGACCAGCTTCGCATCGTCCTTCGGGCTGTTGGTCTTCACCGCGGCGAAGAAGTCGGCGGCGTCGAGCTTGAGCCGGAACACCGGCGAGACGCCGTCGATCGAGGCCGGGACGATCCGGGTGATCGTGCCGGCCTTCGGAACTTCGATGGTGTGGCCGGCCTTGGTGATCTCGCCGTAGTCCAGGCCCTTGCCGGAGTGCTTGGTAACCAGCCCGTCCTCGTGGCGAAGATGCCAGGCGCGGGGGGTGGCTTTCACGGTGCGCTCCTCGCCCACGAAATCCTCGCGGGAGAGGCCGAGGGTGGCGCCGGAGAGATCGAAGCTCTCGACGCCCGTGTAGGTGAACTTCGCCATGGCGACGGTCCTGGGTCATGCAATCCGGAGGAAGCGGCCCCGGTTGCCGAAATGCGCGACCGGGGGCCTTAGGTTTACGCTTCGGTAAGCATTCTGCATGACATCTTCATGATCTGTCCTGCATGACGTTGCGGCGCCTTGCGGCGCGGCGCAAGGCGCCGGCGCCGGAGCGTCTCGACTGGAGCGCCTTGACCGGGGCGCCTTGACCGGGGCGGCCGGGCGGCGCAGAAGCGGCGGATGACGATCCTCTATGTTGCACTGGGCGGGGCCTGCGGGGCTTCTCTGCGCTGGATGTTCGGGCGCTGGACGCTGCGCGTCCTGGGCGCGGACTTTCCGTGGGGCACGCTCGGGGTGAACGTGATCGGGTCGTTCGCGATGGGGCTCGCCGCCGTCGTGCTGATGGAGCGGATGGAGGGCGGCTGGGCGCGCTTCGCCCCCTTCGTGATGACCGGGCTGCTGGGCGGGTTCACCACCTTCTCGGCCTTCTCGCTGGACGCGCTCTACCTGGTGGAGCGGGGGCGGATGCCGGCGGCGGCGCTCTATGCGGCGGGCTCGGTGGCGCTGTCGGTGGGGGCGCTGTTCGCGGGGCTCGCGCTGGCGCGCGCCGCCTGGGGACAGGGCTGAGGCCGCAGGACCGGGCCCCCTCGCGCGGCCCGCAATCGAGGAGTGACCGGCGATGCCCGGCGTGCAGACCGTGACCGTGGCCGAAGACGAGGCCGACAGCCGCATCGACCGCTGGCTGCGCCGCCGCTTCCCGCAGCTGACCCAGGGGCGCATCGAGAGGATGCTGCGCAAGGGCGAGCTCAGGGTGGACGGGGCGCGGGCCAAGGCCTCGACCCGGCTCGAGGCGGGGCAGTCGGTGCGGGTGCCGCCGATCCCCGACGAGATCCTGGAGGCCGAGAAGCCGGCGCCGAAGGCCGAGATCTCGGCCGCCGACGCGCGGATGATCCAGGACTGCGTGATCTTTCGCGACGACCACCTGATCGTGCTGAACAAGCCCGCGGGGCTGCCGGTGCAGGGCGGCTCGGGCCAGGGGATGCGGCATGTGGTGGGGCTCGCCTCGGCGCTGCGCTTCGGGCGCGACGACGACCCCCACCTGGTGCATCGGCTGGACCGGGACACCTCGGGGGTGATGGTGATGGCGCGCTCGGCCAACGCGGCGAAGGCGCTGGCGGGGGCGTTCCGGGCGCGGGCCACGCGCAAGATCTACTGGGCGGTCTGCGCGGGCGTGCCCTCGCCCGCGGCGGGGACGATCAAGTGGGGGCTGGTGAAGGCCGGCGGCCACGGCAAGGGCGGCGAGGGCGAGAAGATGCGCATCGTCCACCCCGACGAGATCGAGACGACCGAGGGCGCCAAGCGGGCGGTCACCGACTACATGGTCATCGAGGCCGCCGCCAAGCGCGCCGCCTGGGTGGCGCTGAGCCCGATCACCGGGCGCACCCACCAGTTGCGCGCGCATATGGCCGCGCTCGGCAACCCGATCGCGGGGGACGGGAAATACGGCGGCTCGGGCCAGACCAACGACGGCGAGGGCTGGGGGGCGCAGCTGGGCGGTGTGATCAGCCGCAAGCTGCACCTGCACGCACGGATGCTGAGCATCGTGCATCCCGGGACCGGCAAGCCGGTGAAGTTCAAGGCGCCGCTGCCCGAGCACATGGCCCGCACCTGGGAAGTCTTCGGCTGGCGGCCGGAGGATGCGCTGGACGACCCGTTCCTCGACGAGGCGTGAGGGGCGGGGTCATCGGCCCACAGGCGCCCTGCGGGCGGGCTTGGCTGGGCCTCCGGGTGTGGCGAGGGTGCAGGGGATCTCGGAGGGGGGAGCCTCCGGCGGGCTCCTGACTCACCCAAGAACAGGCCCCGCGCCTGTCCTCCGGATCCGTCTCTCGCTGATGGATGCCTGAGCGACTCGCCCGCCCC